>JBKJMP010000234.1:0-4001 GCA_046596395.1 Gemmatimonadaceae bacterium | reverse complement strand
GCCTTGAGGATGAGGCGGTCGCCGAGTGGCCCCGGTACGCGCAGCCCGCTGGCGTGCGTCGTCGGATTCTCCCAGGGCGTCGCACGATCGGCGCGCGCCTCGAACGCACGGACCATTGGGGCACAGCCGTCCGCCTGCGCGACGACCATGTGCGGCATCGCGACGTCTGCCGGGAGCCAGCCTCCATCACGCATCTCCGCGAACACCTTCCACATCCCGATCAACCCGGTGCCGCCGCCGGTGGGATAGATGATGTGGGTCGGCAGTCGCCAGCCGAGCTGCTCGGCCAGCTCGAGCCCCATCGTCTTCTTGCCCTCGATGCGGTAGGGCTCGCGCAGGGTCGACGTGTCGAAGTAGCCATGCTCGGCGGCGAATGCCCGCGAGGCCTTGCCGGCGTCGCCGATATGTCCGTCGACGAGCTGCAGGTCGGCGCCGAGCGCGACGATCGTCGCGAGGATCGGAGACGGCGTGCTTCGCGGCGCGTACACGCGAACCGGCAGGCGAGCGGCGGCGGCATAGGCAGCCAACGCGGCGCCCGCGTTCCCTGCGGTGGGCACGACAAAACCAGGAACGCCGAGTGCGGCGGCGCGGGTGACTGCCGCGCTCATGCCACGCGCCTTGAACGACGCCGTGGGGTTCAAGCCTTCGTCCTTCACCCACAACCGTCCAACGCCGATCGCGCGCGCGAGGTGGGGTAGCTCGTGCATCGGCGTCGCGCCCTCGCCGAGGGTGATCGGCACCTCGCCGGCACCGAGCGGCAGTACGCGCGCGTACCGCCACATGTCCCAGCGCGGAAGGAGCGCGTCACGATCCGGCCACGCGGAGTCGTAGCGAACGAGGAGCGGCTGTCCGCACTGCGGGCAAACGGAAGCGAGCGTCGTTCCGGCCTGCGTGTGTTCGCACGCGGAGCAGTCGAGGTGCCAGATGGTCACGAGTCGGGTGGCAAGGATGTGAATTCTGCGGCGATCTCGCCGGCCGGCGGGTGCGACGCGACCGGCGCGCTCGGCGCAAGCGCATCGCTCGCACGCAGACCATCGAGAATCCGCGCGGCGCTCCTGAGCGAGAAGCCGGGAACCGCGGCGATCTGCTCGGGTGTCGCTACTCGAATGGCCTGCACGCTGCCGAAGGTATTCAGCAGCACGCGCCGCTTGTTGTCGCCGATGCCGGCAATCTTCAGGAGGTCCGACGTGATCGTGCGGACGGAACGGCGCTTTCGCTGGAAGGTGATGGCGAAGCGATGCGCCTCGTCACGTGCCTGCTGGAGCATGCGGAGCGCCGGCGAGCGACGCGGGAGGCGCAGCGACTCACTTCGCCCAAGCAGGAAGATCTCTTCGTCGCGCTTGGCGAGGCTCGCGAGCGGCAGCGACTCGAGTCCAAGCTCGCGCATCGCGGCGGCGGCGGCGCTCAGCTGTCCCTTTCCCCCATCGATGAGCACGAGGTCAGGAAGCGGACGCTCGTCGTCCAGGCGGCGGCGGAAGTAGCGCCCGACGACTTCCCGCATGGAGGCAAAATCATCGATGCCCTCCACCGTCTTCACCTTGAACTTGCGATACTCGGCGCGATGCGGTCGCCCGTTCTGGAACCAGACACACGCGGCGACGGTATCGGTTCCTTGCGCATGGGAGATGTCGAAGCACACGAACGAGCGTGGTACGCGCTGGAGACCGAGTTGCCGCTGGAGCTCATAGACGGGATCACCCGCGCGCTCGTCGGTGGGCTCATCACCGGTCAGGCGTGCTTCCTCGAGCAGGTGCCGCGCATTCTGCTGCGCGTGGTCGATGAGGTCGCGTCGCGGGCCGCGCTGCGGAACATGGATGCGTGTGCGCTCCAGCGACTCTTCCACAACGGCGCGGTCGCTCACATCGAACGGAATGAGGAGTTCCTGTGCGCGCTCCTCGAGCAGACGATATGGCCCGGCGAGGTAGGTCTCGAGGACATCGGCGTCCACCTCGTCCACGACGTTCGTGACGAACTGATGATCGCGTGCGAGCAGCTTGCCACCCCGGATGCGCATGAGCGCAATCACGGCGTCGTCACCATCGCGCGCGTAGCCGATCACATCGCGGTCGCCGCCTTCCACCTCGAGCACGACGGTCGGTTCCTCCATTGTCTCGAGGTGTGCAAGCGCGTCACGCAGTTTGGCCGCGCGCTCGAAGTCGAGTGATTCCGCGGCGAGCGCCATCCGCTCCTTGATCTTCCGGACGACCTCGTCCGGCTTGCCCGCGAGGAAATCGAGAACTTCGTCGATCATCGCGCCGTACTCCCCCTGCGTCTGCGCGAGAATGCACGGCGCCTTGCAGCGGCCAATGTGGTGATCGAGGCACGCGCGCTCCGGCATCTGCGCCGGCATGTCGTAGTTGCACGAGCGTACGGTGAAGAGGCGCTTCACCACGTCGAGCGAGCGCCTCATTGTCCCTACGTCGGTATAGGGTCCAAAATAGCGGGCACCATCGTTCTGGAGTCGCCGAGTGACCCACACGCGCGGAAACGGCTCCTGCACCGTCACCTTGATGTACGGATACGACTTGTCGTCGCGCAGGGCGATGTTGAAGCGTGGCTTGTACTCCTTGATCAGGTTCGCCTCGAGGATCAGCGCGTGTGCCTCGCTCGGCACGACGATCGTGTCGAGGGCGCGGACCTGGAGCATGAGATGACGCGTCTTCACGCTCTCCGCGTGATCGGTCGCGACGTAGTTGCGAACCCGAGAACGGAGCCGCTTCGCCTTCCCGACGTACAGCACCTTTCCCTCTGCGTCGCGCCACAGGTAGACGCCTGGGCCCTCGGGCAGGTGCGGAATCTTCTCGAGGATGGAGTCGGGAACGGCCATGCTCAAATATACCCGGCGAGACTGCGACCCGACCCGCGTACGCGGCTACCGGCGCCGCACTCGCGCGAGGATGGCGCTCGCCTCGGGAACGCGGAGGGCGAGGGCGACGGCACCGTATACGGCGGCGAACGCGATGAGGGCGGCCACGCCGCTCGTCGACCGGCCCAGCGGCTCACTCACGCGAAGTGTGGCCCACCCGGCAGCGCCTCCCGCCAGGGCCGCACCCACCATCCTGGCGAATGCTGCCGACGTCATCGCCGTATCACCGATCCGCTGCGCAATCCCCCGTCGGAGGAGCATGAACTCGGAGATCGCCGCGAGCGCGCCGGACAGCGCGAGGCCCACAGCGCCCGTCCATGGGTCCAGACCAAGGAGCCTTGGCAATGGCAGCGCGAAGAAGTATCCCAGCGCCGCCGTGAGGGCCACGCGCACGAGTGCGAACCGCAGTGGAGACCGCGTGTCGCCGAGCGCGTAGAACGTGGAGGAATAGAGCCGCCCCATGGCACTCGCCAGCAATCCGATGGCAGACCCTGCCAGAATCGCCCACGTCCGTGCCGAGTCGGTGACGGAAAACTTCCCGTGCTCGAGCAACACCTGCGAGATCGCCTCGCCGAGCACCATCAACCCGATCGCCGAGGGAATGACGAAGAACGCCACGCGTGGCAGCGCGGCGTTCAGGCGCGCGCGCAGCGCACCGTTGCGCTCGTCCCCCGCCCCTTCGGCGCGCGACATCTCCGGCAGCTCGGCAGCGGAGATCGACATGCCGAACAAGCTGATCGGCAGCATGTAGATCGTCTGCGCATTCTGGAGCAGCGTCACGACGCCGTCGCTCGCGATGTGGCTGGCGATGCGGATGTCCACGAACGCGCTGAGCTGCACGACGCCGCGTCCGATGAATGCGGGAACGAAGTTGCGAATGACGGTACGCACCGGCGCGAAGGCATGGTCGAGCGACAGGCGCGGACGTCCGAGCAGACGGAACACCGTCGGAAGCTGCACGCCCATCTGGAGCGCGGCGCCGATGACGGATGCCCACGCGATGATCACCGCCAACTCGACTTCGCCGCGGCGCGGACCGAAGGCGAGCAGCGCCACGATCATCGCGATGTTCCAGAACACCGGCGCCGCGTACGACAGGAAGAAGCGGCGATGGCTGTTGAGGATGCCGAGGCAC
>JBKJMP010000190.1:0-3407 GCA_046596395.1 Gemmatimonadaceae bacterium | reverse complement strand
GTGCGTCTTCCGGCCGAACGCGACACGTAGCTTGCTCACCACGAGCGAGCGGCAGTGCGGAATCGCAATACCGCGCCCGATGCCGGTGGACCCCAGGTTCTCGCGACGCTTCAGCATCTTGTAGAGCATCCCCTCGGATTTCTCGTCGAGGCGAAGGAGGCCGATGAGCTCCTTCAGGACATCGTCCTTGGTCTCGCCTTCGAGCTCGAGCTTGATTGCGTCTTCGCTGAAGAACTCGCGCAGTTCCATCTCGCTGCATCCGGTGCTTGGGACTTGCCTGAGGCCGCGGCGCGGCCTGTCGTCACGGTCGAACCGCGAAACGTACCCGTGCGCGACAGTGCTTGTCAAACACTGTCGTTGCTTGCACTTCCGCGTCTCGGTAGCTTTCCGAAATGCGCTTCCCGTTTCCCCTCGGCGTGGACGTCCCACTCTATCTCGCGCCAATGGCGGGAGTGTCCGAGTCGCCCTTCCGGCAACTCTGCCACGAGCATGGCGCAGACGTCGTCGTCACCGAATTCCTCTCGGCCGAGGGGATCCGGCGCGAGAACGAGGCGACGATCCACAAGCTGTCGTTCGGGCCCGGCGAGCGCCCCATCGGGGTGCAGATCTTCGGAGCCGATCCGGTCGCCATGGGCGAGGCCGCACGCTACGTGTCGGACGTGTTCGAGCCCGAATACATCGACATCAACTTCGGCTGCCCGGTAAAAAAAGTGGTGCGCCGGAACGGAGGGTCGGGTTGCTTGCGCGACCTCGATCTCGTTCAGCAAGTCATTCGCGCCGTCGCGTCCGCCACGCACCTGCCGGTGACGTGCAAGATTCGCAGTGGGTGGAACGAAGAGATGCGCGATCCCGTCACGATCGGCCTTCGCTGCCAGGATGCCGGTGTGCGCGTGCTCGCACTCCATCCGCGCACGCGCACGCAGATGTACACGGGCAGCGCGCGGTGGGAGGAGATCGCCGCGGTTGTCGCCGCGCTCGACATCCCGGTCCTGGGCAATGGGGACATCAAGACCGCCGAGGACGCCGTGCGTATGCACGAGCAGACGAAGTGTGCCGGCATCATGATCGCCCGAGGCTCCTATGGTCAGCCCTGGATCTTCCAACAGGTCAAGGATCTCATGGCCGGACGCCCCAAGCGGCCAGCGCCTGCGGTCGCCGAGCGGTTTGCCATCGCGCTGGATCATGCGCGCAAGGTGATGCTGTACGAGACCGACCCTCGCGGAGCGGCAATCGAGTTCCGGAAGCATCTCGGCTGGTATGCGAAGGGGCTGCACGGCGGTGCCGAGCTGCGCAAGCGCCTGTACGCGGTCACATCCTTCGGTGAGGTCGAAGGGATTTTCGCCGACTATCTCGCGGACAGCGAGCGGTTTGCCGCGTCCGCTGGCGCGGGTCATCGCGCGGACGCTGACGACAGCCTCGAGGCCGACGCCGCATGAGGCGCGAGCGGGTGCGCGAGCTGCTCACCCGCGTTGCCGAAGGGTCCGTTCCCGTCGACGGCGCGTTGGATGCCCTGGCCGCAGAGCCATTGGAGTCCCTGGGCTTTGCGACGATCGACCACCACCGCGCCCTGCGGCAAGGCTTCCCCGAGGTCGTATACGGCGGCGGCAAGACCGTCGAGCAGCTGACTGCGATCGCGAGCCGCATCGCTGAACGCGGCGACGGCGTGCTCGTCACCCGTGTCTCCCCGGACGCGGTCGAGCCCCTGTCGCACGCGGTGCCGGGCATCGAGCACAACTCCCTTGCCCGGACGTCGTTCCTCAGGGCGGAGACGCCGGCTACTCCATCAGCCGGCACCCTGCTCATCGTGACCGCTGGCACGAGCGACCTTCCTGTGGCCGAGGAGTGTGCCGTGGTCGCGGAGGCGATGGCGTGCACGGTGCAGCGACTCACCGACGTCGGCGTCGCCGGGATCCACCGCTTGCTGGCGAAGCGCGAGGTCCTCGACGAGGCGGGTGTGATCGTCGTGATCGCGGGCATGGATGGCGCGCTCGCTTCCGTGGTGGGAGGGCTCGCGCGGGTGCCCGTGATCGCCGTTCCAACCAGTGTGGGATACGGCGCGGCCTTCGGTGGACTTGCCCCACTGCTCACGATGCTGAACAGTTGCGCCGCCGGAGTCACCGTCGTAAACATCGACAACGGATTCGGCGCGGCCGTGGCCGCCGCGCGCATTCTCCATCGTTAGTCTGGATTCCATGCTGCTCGCCGGGGCCATTGCGCTTGCCGTCGCTGCCCTCGCTGCCGCGGGGTACGGGCTCAACCAGGCGCGGCGATCCCGACGCGACCTGTCCGCGGCGCACGCACGTCTCGCCCGAATCGATGCCGACCTCCCGCCCACCGACGACGATGAGGGCGTGGGCGCGGAGGCCCTCCGTCGCGATGTCCGCGTGTCGTTCGAGCAGAAGGAAGTCGAGCACGATCAGGCGCTGATCAAGTCGCTGCTCACCGACTTCCAGGATGTCGCCGGCGCCGAAGAGGCGATCTTCTGGCGCTGGCGGCCGGAGCGGGATTCGCTGTCGCCGGCCGTGTGGTCAACCGGTGGTGGACGACCGTCCTGCTTCAACGTTGCCGAGTGGGGACCGCTCGTGCAGTGGTCGGCGGAGGCGGGCGTGATCCAGACCGTTGGGCACGAGGACGTGATCCATGTGGCTGCCGCCCGCGTGATGCGCGACGACGTGCTGATGGGTGTCCTGAGCCTCACGCACGCCAACGGGCTCGGGTTGCCGCGTGTGGCGCTCAAGGAATGGATGCCGCGGCTCGCCGACCAGCTCGCCACCTTCGGCGACTTGCTCGGGGTGCGACGCCGGTACGCGCGACACATGCGCCAGAGTCAGGCGCTGCTGGATGCAGTGCAGCGCCTTCAGGCCGATCGCGGCGGCAATGGCAATGGCGATGGGCTGGCCCGCGCGCTCTGCGAGACGGCGCTCGACGTGTCCGGCGCGCGGGGCGCTGTCCTCGTTCGCTGGGATGCGGAGTTGGAGGCGGGAGAGATCCACTTTGCAACGGAGGGGAGTGGGCTTCGCACGCCGACTCCCCTCGACGGTGCCAGCGTCGTCGCCGACGTATGCCGAACGGGCAAGCTGCACGTGCTCGAGGATGCGCGCGGTGCGGCGTCGGGGCAGGCGTTGTATGGCGCGCCGCGTGTGATCCGGGAGCCCGGCTCGGTGGCCATCATTCCCATCGCGAAAGAGGGGCGGGTTCTGGGTGCCCTTGTCCTCGAGGCGGACGAGTCGGGTGCCCTCACACAGGAGGACACGCGCCCGCTAACCGTCCTCGGCGCCGTGGTTGCGGGGTCGCTGGAGCTCGCGTGGCAGTTCGCGGAGGTGGACAAGCGCGCGCGGACGGATGCGCTCACCGGACTCTGGAACCGAATGCACTTCGGAGAGCAGATGACCCGCACGCTGGCGGAG
>JBKJMP010000572.1:0-4238 GCA_046596395.1 Gemmatimonadaceae bacterium | reverse complement strand
AGTCGATAACGTTCAAGATGACTTCCGAAGTGCTCGTGATGATGCGCGGCCCGCCGCGGCTGCCGAGAACGAGAAGCAAACGACCGTCCCGATCGAGCACGATCGTCGGTGACATCGCGCTCAACATCCGCTTGCCCGGCTGGATCGCGTTCGCTTCACCCTGCACGAGCCCGAACATGTTCGCGGTGCCCGGCTGCGCCGCGAAGTCGTCCATCTCATCGTTGAGGAAGAACCCAGCGGACGTGAGGTACACGCCAGAGCCGTAGAGGTTGTTGATCGTCGTGGTGGTCGCCACGGCATTCCCTTGCTCGTCCACGACGGAGTAATGCGTCGTCTCCATTCCTTCACGGATGGACTTCGTTGCGGCGGCCGTCGGTGTCGCGCGCATGTTGCCGATCGTCCCACGCAGCTTGCGTGCGTACGCCTTGTCGGTGAGTTGCGCGATCGGCACGTTCGCGAACGCGGGATCCGCGAGCTTCTCGTTCCGGTCGATGAACGCACGCTGGTACGCCGAGCCCACGATGTGCGCCCACCCCGCGCTGCCGAAGGCGGGGAGCGAATCGTAGCCCTCGAGGATGTTCATCGTCTCCGTGATCGTCACGCCACCCGACGACGACGGCGGCATGGTGAACAGCGTGTGGCCGCGATAGGTGGAGCGCACGGGCTCACGCCAGATCGGCTTGTAGCCCGCGAGGTCGGCCATCGTGATGATCCCGCCCCCCGCGCGCAGTTCCGCCGACCACGCCTCGGCAATTGGCCCCTCGTAGAATCCCTTGCGACCGTTCATCGCAATCGCGCGCAGTGTACGGGCGAGTGCCGGCTGCGTGAGCGTCGTCCCGATCGCTGGCGCTGCGCCGTTCGGCAGGAACACGGATGCGCCGCTGAACTGCCCGATGAGGTCCGCGTTGCCGCGGATGGAGTTGTGGAATGCGGTATCCACCACGACTCCACTCTCAGCGAGACGAATGGCAGGCGCCATCACGTCGGCGAGCGACATCCGGCCGTACTTCGAGAGGGCCTCCGTCATTCCCGCCACCGCACCGGGAACTCCGGATGCCAAGGGGCCCACGACGCTCTTGTCCGTCAGCTTGCCGTTCTCGACGTACATATCGCGCGTCGCCGCGAGCGGCGCGATCTCGCGATAGTCGAGCGCCGCGCTGCGTCCGTCGGCCATGTGGATCACCATGTATCCGCCGCCGCCGATGTTGCCCGCTTCCGGATACGCGACCGCCAGCGCGAAGCCGACGGCAACTGCCGCGTCCACCGCATTCCCACCGCGCTTGAGGATCTCGATCCCCGCCGCACTCGCGATCGGTGCATCGCTCGCCACCATCGCGCGCGGCGCCATCACGGGGGCGCGACCGGCCTTGTGCCGCCATGCCGCCGGAAAGACGCCCGGCCGCCGGTCCGCCGCGGGCACATAGCGGCCGTCGGCCGAGAGTGTCTGCGGCGTTCCAACGTCCGTCGCGCCCGGCGTCGGCGAGATCGACGGCTGCTGCCGGCACGACAGAAGAACCAGGGCGAGTGCGGCGACGCGCTTTCTCATGCGACGGTCATCCTCCGAGGCCGAAGCGGCCCACGAGTCGGGTGCTGTTCATGCGGATCGTCGTGTCCTCGCCGGCACTCAGCCCGGTCTTCTGGTGCAGCGTCGTCGTGAGGTCCTGCACGACGTCCACCGAGAAGCGCGGGGAGAAATTGTACCCGAACCCGTATCCGAACGCGAAAGAGAAGTCTGTGTCGGGCTTGCTGGGGCCGATCTTCCCCGCGCCGTCGTCGCGCGACCGGAAGTTCGAGTAGATGGTCGCGCCCGCGCTGAGCTCGAGCACGCTATGGAAGCCGCGCCCGCTCGCCACGTGCACCATGCCGAACACCTGCGAGACGTTCGCGTCGGCATCCGTGGTGTCGTTGGGTCCGAGATACGTGAGCGGCATCCGCCCATGCGTGCCGCGCAGACCCACGCTCACTCCGCTCGTCACCGACTTCTCCAACGCGGCGACGTACGCGACGCCGCTGCCGAAGTCCCACCAACTCGCCGTCGCCCCATCGTGAACCGACCACGACTGCTGGAGTGCCGCGCCAAGAGACGCGAAGGCCTTCGGCTCATTGATCTGGAAGCGCGGACGAATGATCTGTGCACCGGCCTCGGCCGACGACGCGATGACGAGCAGAATGAGAAGCAGCTGACGCACTTGAGCTCCGCTGGCTTGCGAGTGTCGAACGGCGACGGGTAACTTAGCCGCGGCGTTCAGGGGCAGGTAGCAGTAGTGTACCCGCTCGCACCTCGCACGTTCTCTCCTACCGGCACCGACCCTGCGCGTCATCGATCCCCGCGTCACCGAGCAGCGCAACCCACGCACACAGCAGATCGACCTTGCCGACCCGCTCGGTATCGTCGATCTGATGATCGCGGAAGACCGCACCGTCGCCGACGCGGTCGCTTCGCAACGCGAGCGCATCGGCGAAGCCGTGGCCGCGGCTGAGGCGGCGTTCCGCGCCGGCGGACGTCTCTTCTACGTCGGTGCGGGGACGTCCGGACGCCTCGGCGTGCTCGACGCGTCGGAATGCCCGCCGACCTTTGGCACTCCGCCCGAGATGGTGCAGGGGATCATCGCCGGCGGTCCGGCGGCGCTCACGCGATCGCAGGAAGGGGCGGAGGACAGCCTGGACCAGGCGCGCATCGATCTCGCCGAGCGCGGCGTGCGCGCGGGAGATTTCGTCGTCGGCATCGCGGCGTCGGGAACGACGCCTTACGTCCGCATCGCGCTCGAATATGCGCGCGAGGTCGGCGCTCGGACGGCGATCGTCGCGTGCTCGCCACCGCCCGCCAACACCCTCGCAGTCACCGATATCGCGATCGTGGCGGTCACCGGGCCCGAAGCGGTAACAGGCAGCACGCGTCTCAAGGCCGGCACGGCGACGAAGCTGATCCTCAACATGATCACGACGGGCGCGATGATCCGCCTCGGCAAGACCTTCGGCAACCTGATGATCGACTTGCGCGCGTCGAACGTGAAGCTGGTCGATCGGAGCGAGCGAATCGTTGCGGAGGTGGCAGGAATCGAACGTGAGGACGCACGCGGATTGCTCGAGCGCGCCGGCGGCTCGGTGAAGTTCGCGATCGTCATGCATGCGCTCGGCGTCGATCGCGATGAGGCCGAGCGTCGTCTCGATGCCGACGGTGGCGTGATTCGCCGGGTCATCGGCGGGGAGCCACCGCCCGTCTCATGAGTAGCATCTATGTCGGGTTGATGTCCGGCACCTCGCTCGACGGCATCTCGGCAGCCGTCGCGCGTTTCACTCCTGCAAAGGGCGACGCGTTCGACGTCGAGCTCCTCGGCTTCCACGTGCACGAGTACACGCCGGAGCAGCGTGCGCGTCTGCTCGCGGCCATGCGGCAGGGCACCGCGCAGGAGTACTGCCGCCTCGCCGTGGATCTCGGCACCTGGCTCGCGGATGCGGCCGTCGCCGTGCTCGCGGAGGCGGGCGTGAGTCGCGCTGACGTCCGCGCGATCGGGTCGCATGGGCAGACGCTGTGGCACGAGGTCGGTCATTCCACATGGCAGCTCGATGCGCCGGCGACGATCGCGGAGCGCACCGGCATCTCGGTAGTGAGCGACTTCCGCGTGCGCGATGTGGCGGCGGGAGGGCAGGGTGCGCCTCTCGTGCCCATCGCCGATGCGCTGCTCTTCTCCGGCGGGCGCTGGCGCGCACTCCAGAACATCGGCGGCATCGGCAACGTCACGGTGGTGCCGCCTGATGGTTCGCTCGCGAGTGTACGCGCCTTCGACACAGGCCCGGGGGTGAGCGTGATCGACGCGGTCGTGCGCACCCTCGACGGAACGATGCGGTACGATCGCGACGGTCTCATTGCCGCGCAGGGACGTCCGATCCAGCGCGTGATCGACGCGCACTTGCAGCATCCCTACTTCGCCGCGGAGCCGCCGAAGAGTACGGGGCGCGAGCTGTTCGATCCGGCGTACGTCGAGCGCTTCATGGTCATGTGTCGCGAGGAGCCGGGGTCCACGGACGCTGACATCGTCGCGACAGCGACGGCGTTCACCGCGGCGACGATTGCCGATGCGTATCGGCGCTTCCTGCCCGAGCCGATCGAGGAGGTGCTCGTCTCCGGCGGTGGTGCGGCGAATCCGGTGTTGCTGGAGATGATTCGAAAGGCAGTGGCGCGCCTGCCGGTCGTGACGTTCGACGAGCGCTACTTCGATGGCGAGGCGAAGGAGGCG
>JBKJMP010000345.1:0-4726 GCA_046596395.1 Gemmatimonadaceae bacterium | reverse complement strand
CGCGCCCGCGTACACCGTCCTCTCCGACTCGCTGAAGCAGCTGGCTGGAGTGGAGATGGCGTCCACACACTCACGGCTCATGTATGCGTGGAGCCTCCAGAATCTCCGCCTCCTCTTCGGCGACCTCCCGGCCGATCGTCCGACGATCGTCCAGCGCCGCGCGGTGCGCGATCGCGTTCGCGCGCTTGCGCCATTCTTCGTACAGGGCGGTGAGGTGCTTCCTGTCGTCGCGAGCGATTCACTCTACTGGCTGGTGGAGCTCTATGCGTCGTCGTCGCACTACCCGCTCGCGCGTCGCTTCACGATTCTCGGCGAGGAGCGTGGATACTTCCAGCATGCGGCCACCGCACTCGTGCACGCGGCATCGGGACGCGTGCGCCTCGTGGCGAGTGCGAGCCCCGACCCCATCGCAGCGAGCTGGATCGCGCGCTTCCCCGGGGTGTTCCGGCCGTTGACGACCCTTCCGCCACCGTTCCGCGCGGCGCTGCCGCCGGTAACGGACGCGACGCACATTCAGGCGCTCGCATTTGCGTCGTCCGGCTTTCGCGACAGCCTTCTCGTCTTGCGCCACTTCGCCACTCCTGATGGTGCCGATTCGGCGGCCGCGCGTGAGCCCGGCCATGCGATCCTGCCGGCGATGGAGGGTGTGGTGTCCCTCTGGCCGTTGCTGGATTCGGCCGATCGCGTCAGCGGCATCGTCGTCGGCCGCGGCGGAACGAATCGGCTGACGTCGTGGATACCGCTGGTGAGCGACGGGCGCCGGTGGGGGACGGTCGTCGATCAGCTCCGCATGGCCGATACAAGCCTGCACGAAGCCAGCGCAGTCCGTACGCCGCTCCGCGTAGCGCCGGTCGCCGGACGCGCGATGTACGTCCAGCCAATCTTTCAGCAGCGTCCTGGTGCGCCGCCCTCGTTGCTTCGAGTCACCGTCCTGAGCGGTGACAGCGTGCGCATCGGGCGGTCTCTCGCCGAGGCGCTTGGCACTGCATCTGCCACGCGCCTTACGGAGCCGGGTCCGCAGCCAAACCTCCGGGTCCGTGCAGACAGCCTCTACCGTGTAATGCGCGAGGCGCTCGCGAGCGGTGATTGGGTCGCGTTCGGACGCGCGTTCGACGCACTCGGCGGGGCCCTCCGCATCGCTCCCCCGTGAGGTTGCTCGCACCTCGGGACCGGTCTACCTTGCCACGGCTGTCATGGACACGACACTAGCTCCGACCGCCGTCATCGCGCTGGGTGGCAATGCGCTCGCGCCGGCGGGAGAGCGGAGCACGATCTACGACCAGTTTCGGCACGCGCGCGAGAGCCTCGGTCCCATCGTGGATCTCGCCCTGGACGGATGGCACATCTGCGTGGTGCATGGCAATGGTCCGCAGGTCGGTGACGAGCTGGTTCGGAACGAACTTGCCCGACGGGAGGCGACTCCGCTCCCGCTCGGGGTCCTGGTGGCGGCAACGGCGGGCTGGATCGGCTACATGGTGCAGCAGTCGATCGAGAACGCGCTGCGGCGCGCGGGCTCGGTGAGGGACGTCGCCACGATCATCACGCAGGTCGAGGTCAGTGCCAACGACCCGGCGCTCGCCGAGCCGACGAAGTTCATCGGACAGGCCCTGAGTGCCGAGCGCGCCGAGGAGCTGCGGCGCGAGGGACACGTGGTGCGGGAGGATGGACGCGGCAACCTGCGGCGCGTCGTCGGAAGCCCAGTGCCGACGGCGATTCACGAGTTGCGCACGATTCGTCAGCTCGTGGAGCAGGGCACGCTCGTCATCGCCTGTGGCGGCGGCGGCGCTCCCATCTACGACGACCCGCAGAAGGGATGGGAAGGGATCGACGCCGTTGTGGACAAGGATCTCGCCGCAGCCGTACTGGCGCGGGATCTCGGGGCCTCGTTGCTGTTGATCCTGACGGATGTCGACGCGGTGTATGCCGGATGGGGGACGCCGGAACAACGGCCCCTCCGCCGGTTGAGTGTGAACGAGGCACTGGAGATGGACGGCGCCGGCGCGTTCGGCGAGGGTAGCATGGCACCGAAGATTCGGGCGGCGGTCGACTTCGTGCGACGGACGGGTGGCCGCGCCATCATCACGGAACTCAGTCGCGGGCGCGAAGCCGTCCGCGGTGACGCAGGGACGACCATAACAGCGGAGAAGGCGTGAACATCCACGAATATCAGGCCAAGGACATCCTGCGCGCGCACGGCGTGCCCATTCCGGCGGGCGAAGTCGCAACCACAGCCGACGAGGTCGAGCGCATTGCCGCGAAGATCGGCGGCATGGTCGTCGTGAAAGCACAGGTGCATACCGGCGGCCGCGGGAAAGCGGGCGGCGTGAAGCTCGCCAGGACCGCTGCCGAGGCGAAGGAAATCGGTGGTAAGATCCTTGGCATGCAGATCAACGGGCTCACTGTGCACAAGGTGCTCGTGACCGCCGCGGCCGATATCGCGAGCGAGGCGTACGTCGGCATCATCCTGGACCGCGCGAGCCGGAAGCCGGTATTCATGGTGAGCCCCGCCGGCGGCATCGACATCGAGGAAGTGGCGGCGAAGACGCCCGAGAAGATCCTCAAGATGCCGATCGACACGCGCTACGGGCTGCAGCCATACCAGGCGAGTGAGCTGGGCTTTTTCCTCTTCGACGACGTGAAGAAAGTGCGCGCCGCATCGAAGATCATGATGTCGCTGTATGACGCGTTCATGAAGTACGACGCATCGCTCGCAGAGATCAATCCGCTCGTCGTCACGCCCGACGGCGACGTTCTCGCGCTGGACGCGAAGTTCTCGGTGGACGACAACGCGCTCGACCGGCTGCCGGAGATCGTAACATTGCGCGACGAGACGGCGGAGGAGGCGAGCGAGGTGGATGCGCGCAACTCGAACCTCACGTTCATCAAGCTCGAAGGCAACGTCGGGTGCGTCGTGAACGGCGCGGGCCTGGCGATGGCTACGATGGATCTCGTGAAGTACTACGGCGGCGAGCCTGCCAACTTCCTCGACATCGGCGGCTCGTCGAACCCGGAGAAGGTCGTGAACGCGCTTCGCATCATTACGGGTGACCCGAGCGTGAAGGTTATCCTGTTCAACATTTTCGGCGGCATCACCCGTACCGACGACGTCGCCAACGGCATCGTGACTGCCACCAAGGCCAATCCATTGAAGATTCCGATCGTCATCCGCCTCACCGGCACGAATGAGGAGATCGCGATGAAGATCCTCACCGAAAATGGCTTCACCGCGTCGTCCGACATGGACGAGGCAGTGATGAAGGCCGTCGAGCTGGCGAAAGGAGGAAAGGCCGCGTGAGCATCTTCATCGACAAGTCCTCGACCGTGATCGTGCAGGGCATCACGGGGCGTGACGGCGGGTTCCACACGCGGCAGATGATCGAGTACGGTACGAACATCGTCGGCGGCGTAACGCCAGGGAAAGGCGGCCAGAAGTTCGATGAGGCGGTGCCCGTGTTCAACACGGTGCACGAGGCGGTCTCGAAGACGGGCGCGAACACGTCGGTGATCTACGTGCCGCCGATGTATGCCGCCGATGCGATGATGGAAGCGGCGGACGCCGGCATCAAGTTCATCGTCTGCATCACCGAGGGCGTTCCCGTGCTCGACATGACCCGCGTCTATCCGTTCATGAAGGAGAAGGGGGCGCGGCTGCTCGGGCCGAACTGCCCGGGGCTGATCACGCCGGGCCAGTCGAAGGTCGGCATCATTCCAGGACGCATCTGTATGCCGGGCCCGGTCGGTGTCGTCAGCCGCTCCGGCACGCTCACGTACGAGATCGTGAACCTGCTCACGAAGGCCGGCATCGGGCAGAGCACCTGCGTCGGCATCGGTGGCGACCCGATCAACGGTACCAACTTCATCGATGCGCTGGCCGCGTTCGAAGCCGATCCGCAGACGAAGGTCGTCGCGATGATGGGTGAAATTGGCGGCACCGATGAGCAGGAAGCCGCCGAGTTCGTGCGGACGAAGATGACCAAGCCGGTGGTCGGCTTCATCGCCGGTCAGACCGCGCCGCCGGGTCGTCGCATGGGTCACGCCGGCGCGATCATCTCGGGCTCAGCCGGGACCGCCGCCGAGAAGCTCGAAGCGTTCGAGAAGGCCGGTATGGGCATCGCCAAGCGCCCGATGGATTTCGTGGAACTGGTGAAGGCTCGGCTGTAAGCCATTCGCCGGATGCAGTATGTTTCGTCCACGCGCCCGGCCACTTCGGTGACCGGGCGCGATTTTTCTGACACCCACGGCGCATCCGCGCCTGCACCACACCGGAGCCTTGACCATGGCTGGAAACCGTACACTCACGATCGTCAAGCCGGACGCGTTCGGCGCCCAGAAGGCCGGGAAGATCATCGCCCTGCTCGAGTCGCAGGGCTTCGTCCTCAAGGCCGCCCGCGTCATGCACCTGACCACCGAGCAGGCCGGCACGTTCTACGAGGTGCACAAGGAGCGCGGTTTCTTCGGTGAGCTGGTCGAATTCATGACGTCGGGGCCGTGCATGCCGATGGTCCTGGAAAAGGCAGATGCCGTTGCCGCGCTTCGGGTGGCGATCGGCGCCACCGATCCTGCCGAGGCCGCTGAAGGGACGGTGCGGAAGCTGTATGCCGAGTCGAAGGGGCGGAACGCGATTCATGCGTCGGACTCCGACGAGAACGCGGCGGTCGAGGCAGCCTTCTTCTTTCCAGAGCTGGCCTGAGCCCGACGCGCGCCCGACGGAACGGGCGCGGGTGAG
>JBKJMP010000637.1:0-3368 GCA_046596395.1 Gemmatimonadaceae bacterium | reverse complement strand
CCTCGACCATCCCCTCTACACCCCGCACGCCGAAGCCGCCGGGCACGAGCAGGCCGTCGTGCTGCGACAGGATGCCGCGTGCTGTCGCGCCGTCGGTGAAGCTGTCGCTGGACACCCAGCTGATGTCCACGCCGACGTCGTTGGCGATGCCGCCGTGGATGAGAGATTCCTGGACGCTCTTGTAGCTGTCGGCGTAGTCGGTGTACTTGCCGACGATCGCGATGCGCACGTGCTCGTGCGGCGAGAGGATGCGCTGCACCATCTCGCGCCAGGCCGCGAGGTCGGTAGCGGGGCGCTCGAGGCCGAACCGCTGGAGGACCTTCTCGTCGAAGCCCTGGTCGAGGAACGAGAGCGGAATCTGGTAGATCGACGCCACGTCGGGCGACTCGATCACCGCGCCGTAGTCCACGTTGCAGAAGAGGGCGATCTTGCGTTTCACGTCGTCGGGCACCGGGCGCTCCGTCCGGACGATGAGGAAGTCCGGCTGGATTCCGAGCTCCATCAGCTCGCGCACCGAGTGTTGCGTCGGCTTGGTCTTGAGCTCACCCGCCGCGGCGATGTATGGAATGAGCGTGAGGTGCACGAAGATCGCGTTCTCGCGGCCGACGTCGTGCCGGAACTGGCGGATGGCTTCGAGGAACGGCTGCGACTCGATGTCGCCAACCGTGCCGCCGATCTCGACGATCACGACGTCGTTCTCTGGCGCGATGCGCCGGATGGCGCTCTTGATCTCATCGGTGATGTGCGGGATGACCTGCACGGTGGACCCGAGGTATTCGCCGCGGCGCTCCTTCGTGATCACGTTGAGGTAAATGCGCCCCGTCGTGACGTTGTTCGCTTGTGAGAGCGAGCGATCGATGAAGCGCTCGTAGTGACCGAGGTCGAGGTCGGTTTCTGCGCCGTCGTCCGTGACGAACACCTCGCCGTGCTGGAACGGCGACATCGTGCCCGGATCCACGTTGAGGTACGGGTCGAACTTCATCATCGTGACGCGGAGCCCCCGCTCGACGAGCAGCCGCCCGAGGGACGCCGCGGCGATGCCCTTCCCGAGTGAGGAAACCACACCTCCCGTGACGAAGATGAACTTCGTCGTATGCTGCCGCGTGCTCGTCTTCATCTGCTCTCGGTCATGGTGAGGGTCGTCCAGTCTCGATTGGCGCGATCCAGGTCTGCTTCGGTGTCGATCCCGCCGGAGAGCGGGCCATTCACGATCGCAACGCCCATCGACATTCCAGCCGCGAGCGGCCGGAGCTGCTCGAGCCGCTCGATACGCTCGAGCGCATGCGTCGGGAGGGCAACCCAGCGCGCGAGCGCGGCGGGCGTATAGGCGTAGACGCCGACGTGCTGCAGCACCGTCCCGTCGCGCTCGGGTGCGTCTGCGGCGTCGCGAAGGAACGGCACGGGCGCGCGTGAGAAGTACATCGCCGCACCACTGTCGGCGAGGACCACCTTCACAACGTCGGCGCGGAGGAGCACGTCGGCTGGCGCGCGAACCGCAGCCGTGCCGAGCGTGAACCCGCCGTCCGTCACCATCGCCAACGCGCCGCGCACCGCATCGCCCGATACGAATGGCTCGTCGCCCTGCACGTTGAGAATCACGTGGAAGCCGCGGAATGCCGCGAGGGCGGCGACCTCCGCCACGCGATCTGTTCCGGAGGGATGCTCGGCGGACGTCAGCACCGCCTCGCCGCCACACTGTGTCACGCGTTCGGCAATCTCGGTGCTATCGGTCGCGACCACCACGCGATCGGCCACGCGCAGCATGGCAACGCGTTCGACGACACGGACGATGAGGGGTGCGCCGGCGAGCGATCGAAGCGGCTTACCGGGAAGCCGGGTCGCGCCCAGACGGGCGGGAATCACCGCGAGAATTCTCATGCGGGGCGGGCGCGGGCTGCAACTTTCACGCCAATTAAGTTACAACCCGTCCAGCGGTCTCGCCAGTTGCAGTGGAAAGGTTGGCCGAGCCTACATGGACAGCGAGACGCCCGCCGACAGCCGAGACTTGCGGTCGCCCGCCGCATCGAACGTGTAATCCACGTTCAAGAAGCTGATCCCGACGCCGATTCCGATCTCCTGCTCGAGGGACGGCAGCTTCCTCACCCCGGCGGCGCCCATGAGATGACGAAGGTTGATCGTCGGGGACCCGACGAACGGCAGTACAATCGCCGGTATGGGGATGGAATACTTGCTGTCAACGAACAGTAGTTCGGACCCGCCCTGCTCGAACATGTCGAGTAAGGGCAGCGTCCCACTCCGCCCGAGATACACGTACCGCGCGCGGGCCACCGAGTCACCCATTGTGGTGACGGCGTGCGCCTCGATCCTGAGCTTCTGCGTACGGAAGGTGGGAAACTGCACGCGCCCGTCGAGCGTGAGCTGGGTGAAGTTCGGCGTTCCGGATACGGTGGTGAAGCTTCGCTCGACCTCCGCGGTGAGGCGGCTGATCACCGTACCCGACGTGTCGTTGATGCGACCGCCGAGCAGTGCCGACCCGATCTCACCGGTCTCCACGGCGGGATTCGGCCGCTTGATGTGCTGCGTATCGCGGCTGAGGAAGCTGAACACGCCGCGAACGCCGAGTGGGCTGACGCGCTCGTAGCGTCCGCCGACGAATGGCTCGATGGTCCGTCCCTTCCGCTCCATCCGCGCGAAGGCGCGCCCCTCACCCCCCTTCGCGAGGAAGTAGTTCCTCGCATCTGAGCCGGACCACAGGCTCAGCGCCGAGTTGAGGAAGTTCGAGTAGATCCAGGTGTCGTTGGAGCGCGTGTAGACACCCGCTTTCCCCTCGAATCGCACCGCTTGCTCGGGGGCGATTCTGACCGCCACGGCGGGATCGAACGCCCCGCGCGCACTGCGATACGTCAGCGATGGCTCGATCTCGACACGCTCCTTCGCGACGGTGAGCAACACGCCGACCGGCACCGACAGCCCGTTGACCCGATCGTAGCTCGGCAGGAGCAACCCCTGGAGGCCCGCGAGCTGGAAGAGGGGGATCGGATCGCGAACGCCAACGACCGGCTGCCACGTGAGCGTGTAGGTGCCGCCCTGCTCGGACGCGATATAGCTCTCGTCGCGGAACATGTGCGTTCCGCCCTCGACGCGTCCGAGCGTCGTCGTCGCGACCGTGCCGCCAATCGCGATGGCGCGCCCCGAGATGCGAACGCCGGGGCGGAGGTAGAGGTCCGAACCAATGACGATGACGTCGCCGTCGACGCGACTGGCCAGGTACGTCGGCCGTCCGATGACGATCAGCGTGGAACCAATGGTCGTATCGCGCCGGAACTCCAGCCGGCCTTCGCCAGCGAGCACGACGCGCGGCTTCGTCGCCGCCTCGCGAAGGATCGCCGCAGACGCATGCTCGCCAG
>JBKJMP010000672.1:0-6748 GCA_046596395.1 Gemmatimonadaceae bacterium | reverse complement strand
GACGACGGTCGCCGGACGGCGAACGTCGCGCGGCGCGAGGGCGATGGTGGCCTGCGCGGCCTTCACGCCGAGTGACGCCGTGACGGTGTAGCGTCCCCCCTCGTAGCCAACGAACTTGCCCCCCTGATCCATCATGCCCTGACCCGGGGAGAAGCTCCAGGTCGGCGTGAGGCCGGTGATCGTCCTGCCGGCCGCATCCCTGGCGGTGACGGTGAACCGCACCACGTCGCCCGTGCGTGCGCTGCGCGTCGGTGCGCTCACGTCGAGCGTCCGGATGCTGTTGGCCACGACGCTCACCGTCATCGTCGCCCTTGCATTCCCCGTGGACCCGGTCAGCGTGGCGCTGCCGGCCTTGAGCGCGAGGATCTGCCCGTCGTCGTTCACGCGCACGACCGACGGCGCGGAGCTCGTCCAGTTCACCCGGTCGCTGCGCTTGTCACCCACAGCCGAGTATGAGGTCGCGTCGAGCGCGAACTGCTGCCCGACCACCATCTTCGACGGGACGACGCCGAGCTCGACACGCGCGGCCGGTCCGGGCACCATGCGCACCTCGATGCGCTCGATCACCGGACGCGTACCCGGCACCATCCCGACGACGGTCACTGGAATCGTCCCCGTCGAGCCCGACCGCAGGAGGCCGGTAGAATCGACGGTGCCCTCGAAGCGCGCACCCGCCGCGCGGATGAAGTTGATCCGCACATTGGGAACCGGTTGTCCCGAGGCATCGAGCGCCTGTGCGGTGAGCTGGAGCGAGTCGCCCGCGACCACCATCGGCGACGCGGGTCCGACGACCAGGCGCGCGATCGGCGAAGGCGGGAGCGACGAAGCGGCGGGCTGCTGCTGGGCGCTCGCGGCTGGTGCCGCAACGAGGCCGGCAAGGATCAGGTGTAACAGGCGCATGTGTCGGGTGTGAGGGAGAAGCTGGAAAGATGACGCCCGGGCCACCCTCCGGGGAGACTCATCAGTGCGAAATGGGTGTGCCTTCCGGGCGTGTTCCGCGCCATGCCTACGGAATCATGCGGTACTTCTCCACCCGGAACTCGTCGCGTGCCGCCACTCCGGGAGACCCCTTCCGCATCATCTCCTCGATCTCGGCGATTTCGCGCGGGACCTGCGAGACCCACTCCACACCTTGCGTCGTCGCGATATAGTCGTCCTCGATGCGGACGCCGATGTTCTTGTAGAGGTCTATCGCCTTCTTTAGCCGGGCACCGATCTCACGATTGCGCGGCGTGCCGGGCATCTCGGCCAGGATATTCTCCCTCACGTAGATCCCCGGCTCCAGCGTGAACGCGCTCCCCGGCTGGATGAGTCCGAGGTAGTAGTACTGCTCGGGGTCGTGCACCTCGAGACCGATGCCGTGCCCGAGTCCATGCATGTAGTACAGCGTGAGCTGCTCGCACGGCCGCGGCTGCTCGCCGGCAGAGCAGTCGTAGGTCGCGCCCGGCGAATCGATCAAGCCGAGTCGCGCGAGCCCTGCCGCGATCACGGCCGTGGACGAATCCGTCATCAATCGCGCCGCATTCCCGATCGTGGCCTGCCGCTCGGCCGCCTTCTGCGCGTCGCGCACGATCTCGTAGATCTCGCGCTGCTCGCGCGTGAACACGCCATTCGCGGGCACCGTGCGCGTGACGTCTGCCGCATAGCCCTTGAACGACGCGCCGATGTCCATCACGATCATGTCGCCAGAATTGATGAAGCGATCGTTCGCGTTGTAATGCAGCGTGGTGGCATTGGGACCGGAGCCCACGATCGTGGCGAAGGACGGGCGATCGGCACCATTGCGCCGAAACGTGTACTCGATGAGCGCCTGGAGCTCGAACTCGTTCATCCCGGGCTTGATCGCCGGAATCACTTCCTTGTGCGCGCGCACGGTGATGTCCACGGCGTTGCGGATCATCGTCAGCTCGGCGGGACTCTTTCGTCCACGCTGCTGGTCCAGTATCTCGTTCACCGGCGTGACCATCAGCGACGCGTGCTTGCGCTTGAGCCGCTCGAAGAGTTGCTCGTCGGGCGTGAGGTATGCCTGAAGGTCGTCAGACGTCTCGCTGCTCACGTCGCCGACGACGGTGAACGGCGCTCCCGTGGCGGCGAGGGAGTCGAGCGCCTTGCCGAGCTCCGAGCTCGGGCGGCCGCGAATGCCGGTGAGCGTTCCGATGCCATCCACGCCGATGCGTGCACCCGTCCACACCTCGCGGCTCGGCTGCTTCGGCTGCACGAACATCGTCGCTGAACGAACAACGCCGCCCTGCTTGATCATCAGGAGCGCAGCGTCAGGCTCGCGGAAGCCCGTGAGGTAGTGGAGGCCCGGCCGCTGCACGAACGACTCGTAATCGCGCGCGGGCTCCCGGCCACCGAGCGCGACGAACACGCCATCGGGCAGCTTGGCCGCGAGCTCGGCGCGACGAACGGCATACTCCTGCTGGGTTTGTGCGCCCGCAACCACGGGCAGCAGCACTGCGAGAACCAAACGGCGGATCACGTACCCTCCTGGTATGTACTCATCAGACACGTGGAAAGCGGCGAAGGGATGGCACCGATACCCCTACTTCACCATCTCGCTGATCAGGTACAGGATGAGGCCGACGAGCCCGCCGACCAGCGTCCCGTTGATGCGAATGAACTGCAGGTCGCGGCCGATCTGGACCTCGATCTTGCTCGAGGCATCGGTTGCATCCCATGACTCGACCGTGCGCGCGATCACCTCCGCCACTTCGGGGCGGTACTGATCCACCACACCGAGCACGACGCGCTCGACCGCTTCGTCTACCTCACGCAGGAATTCGGGGTTCGCCAGCGCGCGCTCGGCAATTGCCCCGATGGCGCGCTGGAGCGGCTCCATCGACGGTGCATCCGGTTCTGCATACTTCGACAGCGACACCTGCGCCGCGCCGAGCAGGGACTCGGACAGATCCGCCACCGCCGGATGCACGAGAAGCTTCTCCTTGATTTCCTCGGCGCGCGCCATCGTCTCGGGTGATGAGTGCAGCTTCTCCACGAACGTGCGCAGCGCAGTATCGAACTGCTCGCGCAACGGATGCTGCTCGTCGGTCGAGATCTGCTCGAGCGTGCGCTCGATGCCGTTGACGATCTTCTGGTAGAGCTTGTCGTCCACGGCGCCCGGGAGCCACCACGGGCTCTCTTCCGCGATGCGCGCGCGGATCAACTCCCTGTTGTCGTGGACGACCCGGCTCACGAGCCGCACGAGCCGGTCGAGCATTTCCTGGTGTCGGTCGTCGGTCGTTGCGTGCGACAGCAGATCCGCCAGCAGCGGTGCGACGTGCGCCTTCCGCATTTGCGCAACGAGCGTCTCGTGGATGGTGGTCTGGAGCTCCTCGCGGGGAATGGATTCCACCGCGCGAGCGAGCCCTCCCGCAATCGCGCGCGACGCCCGCTCCTGGTTGGCCGGTACCATGAGCCATGTCGCGGCGCGCTCCCCGAGGTGCAGCCCGGCGAGTTGGCGGACAATCACGTCCTTCGCGAGGAAGTTGTTCCCGACGAAGTTGCCGAGGCTGCGGCCGATGCGATCCTTCCGTTGCGCCACGATAGCCGTGTGCGGAATGGGGATGCCCATCGGGTGCCGGAACAGCGCGGTCACGGCGAACCAGTCTGCGATTCCGCCAACCATTGCGGCCTCGGCGGTCGCTCGAACGAGCCCGAGCCAAAACGGGGCGAAGTCGGGGTTGTAGTACTCGTACGTCGCTGTGGCGACGAACAGCACTGCGAACGCGGCAAGGAGCGCCGTCGCGCGGCGTCGCATGATCGCATACAGTCGAACCTTTTCAGAATCGTCCTTGACGACGAGCATCAAGCCTGTCCGTCTCCGTTCTCCAGCGAGCGCCAGAGGTACCAGCTCGCGACCGAGGCGTGCGGCCGCCACTTCTCCCCGATTCGCAGTACGTCCTTGGGCGTCGGCCGTTTCTTCAGGCCGTAGGCGCGCTGGATCGCATTCTGGACGCCGAGATCGAGCTCGGGGAGCACGTCGGGGCGGCCAAGGCGGAACATGAGGAACATCTGCACGGTCCACCGACCGATGCCTTTCACCTGGACCAGGTGCTCGATGATCTCGTCGTCGCCGAGGCGGCCGAGATGGGCGAGTGGAAGTGACTTGTCGGCGACGCGGGCGGAGAGGTCGCGGAGGTAACCCATCTTCTGCCGCGAAAGTCCGGCGGCACGGAGGGTGTCGTCGTCGGTGTCGAGGACGAGGTGCGCGCGGGGGCGCTTGGCCGGGTAGATCTCGCAGAACCGGCGATGGATGGTGCCGGCCGCCTTGCCGGACAGTTGCTGATAGACGATCGAGCGGACGAGCGCGTCGTAGTGCGTACCCGTGCGGCTGGGCTTGGCCGTGTACGGCCCGACGCGCTCGATGATCCCCCCGAGCACGGGGTCAACGCGCTTCAGGTGCGCGATCGCGGAGCGGGGTGAGGGAGCCATCCCCCAAAGATACCATCGTCACGATCCGAGATAGCCAATGTCTCGGCTGCAACCAGAGAGGACAGCCTGGCAGCACTCAGGTTCCGGCTTGCGCCGGCCGCAATGTGAACAGCGTGATCTCGGGACGCACATTGAACCGCGCCGTGATGAGGTGCCCACGCCGCCGGCTGTGGCGATGGCTCCGCGCACGAAGAATTGTCTGCGATTCACCATGCAAGATACCGCGCGCTGACGTGACGGCGCACGGACAGCCAGGCGCTACCTTTCGGCCATGATCCCGTCGCCCGAATGCCCCGCATCTCCGCGCGCAACACCATGACCCGCCTCCTGAACTATTTCCTCAAGGGGCTCGTCTTTCTCGCGCCCCTCGTGGTGACCATCTACGTCTGCGTCGCGGTGTTCAGGACGATCGACGGGTGGCTCGGGCTGCCGATCCCCGGCGCCGGATTCGTGATCACCGTCGTGCTCATCACGGTGTTCGGCTTCCTCGCGCAGAGCTTCCTCACGCGGGGCATTCTCAACGCGGTCGAGGGAATGCTGGAGCGGCTCCCGGTCGTGCGGCTGCTCTACTCGTCCACGAAGGATCTGCTGAACGCATTCGTCGGCGACAAGCGACGCTTCGACAAGCCCGTGCTCATCACGCCGTATCCCGGCGGATCACTGCGCGTCATCGGCTTCGTGACGCAGGACTCGCTCGCGTCGCTCGGCCTCGCGGAGTACGTAACGGTGTACCTGCCGTTCTCCTACAGCATCGCGGGCTCGCTCATCCTGTTCCCCGCGAATGCGATCGCGCCGATCCCTGCCGACAGCGCGGACGTCCTCGCGTTCATCGTGTCGGGGGGAGTGACGACCCCTCCGGGGATCTCGGCGCCGGCTGCGGCAGCGCCTGTAGCCGAGCCTTGAAGGCGGTGTAGCCGGCGTCGTCGCTGCGCAGTCCGCGTAGCGCGCCCGGATCCAGCGTCTGGATCGCCGCGCGCGTCTCGCGAATGCGGTCCTCCTCGAGCGGATGCGACGCGAAGAAGGCCTCGATGCCGAGTGGCGAGGTGCGTCGCTCCTCCAGCAGGCGCTCGAAGAGGGCGGGGATCCCGTTGGGATCGATGCCCGCGTTCATCACGATGGCCACGGCCACGGAGTCGGCCTCGGTTTCGTGCGCACGGCTGTAGCGCGCGAACAACGCCGCGCCGCCCACCTGGATGGCGGCCTGCGCGACGCCGCTCTCGCAGATCTGTGTCAGCGTACACGCGAGCGTGATCGCGACGTTCGTCTTGGTCCCCTTGGCCATTTGCTCGACGGAGTGCCGCCGCACCACGTGGCCGATCTCGTGCCCCAGCGCGCCGGCGAGCTCGTCGAGGTGCTGCGAGCGCTCGATGAGCCCGCGGTTCACGTAGATGAAGCCGCCGGGCAGCGCAAAGGCATTCACCTCGCGGCTGTCCACCACGAAGAAGCGCCAATCGAGATCCGACCGCGACGTGGTCCGCGCGAGGGACATCCCGAGTTGCTGCACATAGTCCGCGACGTACGCGTCGCGCACGATCGGAAGCTTCGCATTGATCTCGGCGGCATTCTGCCGGCCGATCGCGACTTCCTTCTCCTCGCTCACCGAGCACGCGCTCACGACGAGCGCGGCGAGGACAACGGTCCACCGGCCTTTGAGTGTCATGCGGGTGACGAATGCATGGACCGTGCGAAGCGAGCCGAGCGCGGACTACGGCTGCGGCGCCCCCGCCGTGATCGCGTCGGAGACCCGCTCCCGCTGATGGTCATTGAGGCTGAACAGCACGAGCAGGAGGTTGTCGTTCTGGATCACCGTACCCTCGCGGCGCATGCTGACCGGCGTGGGGTAGGCGATGAACTTGAGTGTGTCGAGCACCGCTGCAGCACGTCGGCGCGCCACGGTGTCGGCGAAAAGATAGAACGCCGCGTTGGCGGACCCGATCATCATCTTCACGGGCTTCAGGTCGAGCGTCGGGAGGCCCTCGACGTCGTCCTTCGCATCGCGGGGCGCGAGGCCGGACTGCTCGAGACGACGCTTCACCTGGCACTCGCTCCAGTGCCCAGTGCGCGGGCAGCCATCGGCCGCACCGGCTCCGGGTACCATCGCGGTTGCCGTTGCCGTGGCGGCGGGCGAGTCCGCGACGCTCCCATCCTTGCTGCCCCCGCATGCTGTCAGGAGGCAAAGCACCGCGAGGAGAACCGGGGGCCGGCTCACGACCACTTCATGCGATCGCGCAGGCTCGTCACATGCGCCACGTGATGCTTGCCGTGCCATGAGTAGATGCTGAGGAGCGCATCCAGCGTCATCGGTCCGTTCTCG
>JBKJMP010000671.1:0-3888 GCA_046596395.1 Gemmatimonadaceae bacterium | reverse complement strand
ATCGGCACCGGGGTGCCGCGCGGCGGCGGCGGTGCCCGGCTGCGCCACCTTCCTCCAGCGGTTCACAGCGCGAAGTGCGCAGGCCGCGCACGAGGGCCGCACGGAAGGGCTCGCCACGCAGAACGTCGTCGCCGTCGTTCGCGGCACCGACGCGGCCCTCTCCGGCGAGTACATCGTCGTCGGAGCGCACTTCGACCACCTCGGTCGCTCCGCCACGAGCGCGCTCGACCCCGACGCGAAGGATGCCATTCGCAACGGTGCCGACGACAACGCCTCAGGCACCGCGGCGGTGATGGAGCTCGCCCGCCTCTTCGCGGCGCGGCCCGCGCGGCGCTCGGTGATCGTCGCCAACTTCACGGGGGAGGAGCTCGGCCTGCTCGGGTCGCAGTGGTTCGTCGAACATTCGCCGGTTCCGCTCGACAGCATCGCCGCCATGGTGAACTTCGACATGATCGGACGGCTGCGGAACGACAAGCTGATCGTGTACGGCGTCGCGACCGCGAGGGAGCTGCCGGGCATCGTGGACAGCGCGAACGTCGCGCCGAAGCTCGCGATCAGCCCCGTGGGCGACGGCTTTGGCCCGTCCGATCACAGTTCGTTCTACGCCCGCGGCATTCCCGTCCTGCACCTCTTCACCGACATCCACGACGACTACCACCGCGCGACGGACGACGTGGACAAGATCAACGTCGAGGGAGTGGCGCGCATCGCAGGGTTTGCGGAGCGCCTCGTGCGCTCCATCGCCGACCGCCCGGCGCGCTTGAAGGTGGTGCAGACGGCGGCCCCCGTGGCCTCGTCCGGCAGCCGCGCGGGATCGAACACCTACTTTGGCTCCATTCCCGACATGAGCGCTGGCGACGGCGTCGGCCTGAAGCTGAGCGGCGTGCGGGCGGGCTCCCCGGCAGACCTGGGCGGCCTGAAGGCCGGCGACGTCATCATCGAGTTCGGCGGCAAGCCGGTGAAGGACCTGTACGGCTACACGGACGCGCTCTACGCGTTCAAGCCCGGCGACAAGGTCACCGTGATCTACATGCGCGGCAGCGAGCGTCGGTCGGGCGAGGTGACGCTGACGCGGCGCGGACAGTAGGTGTTCTGGTCGTCGGCGCGGTACACCTTTCCGCTCCCCGACGGCCATCGCTTTCCGGTGGCGAAGTATGCGCTGCTGCGTGAGCGCATCATCGCGGAGGGCATCGCCGTCGCGGACGCGGTGTGTGATCCACCGGCCGCCACGGATGGCGAACTGCGCCTCGTGCACACGGCGAGCTACGTGGAGCGATTCAACAGCGGCGCGCTCGACGCCGCGGAGATTCGCCGCATCGGATTTCCGTGGTCGCCCGAGCTCGTCGAGCGATCGCGCCGGGCCGTCGGCGGAACGATCGCCGCGGCGCGGCATGCGCTGGAGCGCGGCGTGGGCATGAACCTCGCCGGCGGCACACACCACGCGTTCGCCGATCATGGCGAGGGGTTCTGCGTCTACAACGACGTCGCGGTCGCGATCCGGGTCCTGCAGCAGAAGGGAAGCATCCGCCGCGCGGCGGTCGTGGATCTCGACGTCCACCAGGGCAACGGCACGCACGACGTCTTCGCGGGCGACGCGGACGTCTACACCTTCAGCATGCACGGCGAGAAGAATTATCCCTTCCACAAGGTCGCCGGCACGCTCGACGTCGAGCTTCCCGATGGGACGGGGGACGACGCGTATCTCGCGACCCTCGCGTCGACATTGCCGCGCGTGCTCGCCGCGTCGGAACCCGACATCGTGCTCTACATTGCCGGCGCCGACCCCCACGCAGGCGACACGCTCGGCCGGCTCGCGCTCTCGTTCGCGGGACTCGCGCGCCGTGATGCGCTCGTGCTGGAGCAGTGCCGCGACGTCGGCATCCCAGTGGCTATCACGATCGGTGGCGGTTACGGCCGGCGGATCGAAGACACCGTGACGATTCACGCTGCGACGGCGCGGATCGCCGCCTCACACGCCGCCTGACAGCTCGCGCATCCGCCGCTCGAGGAAGCGGCGTTGCGGCTCCTGCGTCGTGAGCGACAGCGCCGTCCGGTATGCCGCGAGCGCCTCGGCCGTGCGTCCGAGCCGCCGCAGCAGGTCGGCGCGTGCTGAGTGCGCGAGCTGGTACTCACCCAGCTCTCCACGCGCGAGCATCCGGTCGATGATCGCGAGCCCGTGCTCCGGTCCCTCGTGCATCGCGACCGCCACCGCACGATTGAGCCAGACCACGGTGGACGGGCGCGCGCGGAACAGGACGTCGTACAGCCCGAGGATCTGGCGCCAGTCGGTCTCCTCGGCGCACGCCGCCTCCGCGTGCACGGCTGCGATAGCTGCCTGAAGCGTGTACGGGCCGAAGCGACGCGACCGGATCGCGCGCTCCACCAGCGACACGCCCTCTCGGATCGACTCCGGATTCCAGCGTGTTCGATCCTGCTCGTCGAGGAGCATCAGCTCACCATCTGCGGAGATGCGCGCCGCGCGGCGAGAGTCGTGGAGCAGCATGAGGGCGAGCAATCCAATCGCTTCGGGATCGGGGAGCAGCTCGACGAGCAGCCGTCCGAGCCGGATCGCCTCCGCGCAGAGGTCCGCTCGCGTGAGCGCCGCCCCGTAGCTCGGCGAGTATCCCTCGTTGAAGATCAGGTAGACCACCGCGAGCACCGCATCGAGACGCGCAGGCAGGTCGCGCTGCTCCGGGATCTCATACGGAATGCGGGCGCCGCGAATCTTGTTCTTCGCGCGCACGATGCGTTGCGCGAGCGTCGGCGCGGGAAGCAGGAATGCGCGCGCGATCTCCTCCGTCGTCAGGTTGCCGACGGTGCGGAGCGTGAGCGCCACCTGCGCGTCGGGGGAGAGCGCGGGATGGCAGCAAGTGAAGATCAGGCGAAGCCGGTCGTCGCCGATGTCTTCGTCCGGCTTGTCGGCGGTCCCTGGTGCGCTGGCGAGCTCGCGCACCAACTCATCCTGCTTCGATTCGAAGTTGCGCTGGCGACGCCGGCGATCGATCGCCTTGAAGCGGCCCGTGCTCACCAACCACGCGACGGGATTGGCCGGCACGCCATCGAGCGGCCACTTCTCCATCGCCACCACGAACGCATCGTGCAACGCCTCCTCGGCGACGTCGAAGTCACCGAGGAGGCGGATGAGTGTTGCCAGTACGCGTCGCGAATCGGCCCGGTAGATCTCGTCGACGCGGGCCTTCACATCGCTCGGCGGAGCGGTCATCTCGAAAGGTCAGCCCTGCGGCGGCATCGCGGCGCTCGTATCCATGATGGGACGAATCTCGATGCCACCGTATCGGGCGCCCGGGATGCGCGAGGCAACCTGGATGGCGTCATTGAGATCCTTGGCCTCGATCAGGTAGTAGCCGCCGAGCTGCTCCTTGGTTTCGGCAAAGGGGCCGTCGGTGGTGGAGACGTTGCCGTTCCGGACCCGGACGGTAGTGGCCGTCTGGACTGGCTGAAGAGCCTCGCCGCCGATGAGGTGCCCGCTCCCGGCGATGTCCTGGGTGAAGGTGCCGTACTCCATGAACACCTTGCCCGCGTCCTCCTCGCCCATGTGCTCGTACAGCTTCTCGTCTTCATAGATCAAGCACAGGTACTTCATGGTGTCCTCCTTGGGGTTTGTGGGATCCTCACACCATGGTCGAACGGGGACAGGCGGATTCGACAGGGGGGGCAAAGTTCTTTCAGGGAAGGAGGGAAGGCTAGGTCGGCTTGCGGCGGACGGGCGGCTGGGACCGGGACGCGTGCGGCGTGCGGCGGACGGATGCGGTTGGCGACTGCGACCGGGACGCGTGCGGCGTGCGGCGGACGGTTGCGGTTGGCGGCTGCGACCGGGACGCGTGCGGCGTGCGGCGGACGGTTGCGGTTGGCGGCTGCGACCGGGAC
>JBKJMP010000512.1:0-8941 GCA_046596395.1 Gemmatimonadaceae bacterium | reverse complement strand
CGCGCTACATCGTCGGCAAGCCGCGCGTGACGGGCGTGTTGCTGGCGCCAGAAACGCGACGCGCGCTTCGGCTGACGGAAGCGGAGCTCGCCGGTGGGGTCACGCCATGAGGCGTTCCGTGACCGCGTTCCTGTCGGTGCTGCTCGTGGTCGTGGGGTCGCGTGCAGCGGACGCGCGTCCGCTCGCAGCCACGGCCGCTCCCGACACCGCCTCGACGGTGAAGTTCGCCGTTGGCGGACTCGCCGTGATCCTTCGCCACAATCCGGCCAACGACGTCGTCGTGGCCAACCTCTACCTCCTCGGTGGAGCGCGGCAACTCACCGCACCGACCGCCGGCATCGAGGCGATGCTGCTGGCGGCGAGCGAGCGTGGTACGCGCCGCTTTCCAGGCGCGGCCGCGCGGCAGCGCACGGCGCGGCTCGGCAGCACCATCGGCATTGAGGCGGGTCACGACTGGAGCGCTATCGGCATGCGCGCCATCGGCGCGACGTTGGATTCGACGTGGGCCGTGTTCGCCGATCGCATCATGGCGCCGACGCTTGCATCGCGCGAAGTGGACCTCATACGGGACCAACTGCTCACCGTCGCCCGGGAGAGATTGACGTCGCCGGATGACGCGGCGACGCATCTCGCGGACAGCCTGCTCTACGTCAATCACCCGAATGCGCTCGCCGCGACGGGAACACCGGAGTCGATCGTGGGGCTGACGGCCGAACAGCTCAAGCAGTACCACACGCAGCATTTCGTCACGTCTCGCATGTTGCTCGTCATCGTCGGAAACGTGGATCGCGCGCACGTGGAGCGCCTGGTGCGCACGACCCTCGCGACGATGCCGAAGGGGTCGTATCGCTGGACGCCGCCGCCGCCACCGCTCGCGAGCGGCAAGGCCGTCGTCGTGGACAACCGAGCCCTGCCGACGAACTATCTCCTTGGGTACGTCGCGGGCCCGGCGGCGACGGACGCGGACTACACCGCCCTTCGCGTGGCCACCGCGATCCTGTCCGGACGCCTGTTCACCGAAGTACGGTCACGCCGCAACCTGAGCTATGCAGTCGAATCGCCCTTCCTCGAGCGCGCGCATGCGGCGGCGGGACTCTACGTCACCACCGTGGATCCGAATCAGGTACTGCGGATCATGCGGCAGGAGTTGACGACGCTACAGAACGAGACGGTCGATCCGGAGGGGCTGAAGCGGCTCGAGCTGCAGTTCATCACCGAGTACTACCTCAAGAACGAGACGAACGCCGACCAGGCGAACGCACTCGCTCGTGCGGAGCTGTACAAGGGTGACTATCGGGAGGCGAACCGGTTCAAGGAGGCGCTTCACCGGGTCACGCCGGAGGATGTCCGTCGTGTGGCGCGAAAGTACCTCAAGGATTTCCGCTTTGCGTACGTGGGTGACTCGAGCCGGCTCGATCGGTCGTTGATGCAGCGATTCTAGTTATCCGGTGCGGAGGTGCAGATCCTTCGCTCCGCTCAGGAGGACGCTCGGGGCGCGTGGCGGGCGGCGAGCTCGCGCTGGAGGTCCACCAGCGAGCCTCCTACCGCGTGCAGTGCAACGAGCGCATGGTAGACGAGATCGGCCGCCTCTTCGCGCGCTCGAATCGCGTCCCCGTCAGCGCAGGCAGTCACCAACTCGGCTGCCTCCTCACCGAGCTTCTTCAAGCGGAGATTGCGGTCGTCGAGCAACCGGCGTGTGTAGCTCTCGCTGTTCGTGCCGTTCGCCGCGCGCTCCGCAATCGTGCGATCCAGAGACGCGAGCGCGCTCGAACGCAGAGCCTCGTCGCCGAAGCAGGACACCGCGCCGGTGTGACACGCCGGGCCTGCCGGACGAACACGGGCCAGCACCGCATCTCCATCGCAATCGGCGCTCAGCGACACGATCTCTTGGACGTTTCCGCTCGTCGCGCCCTTGTGCCATGCACCGCGCGTACGGGACCGGTAGTGCATCTCGCCGCTCACCAGTGTCGCCTCGAGCGCCTCGCGATCCGCGTGTGCAACCATGAGCACAGTGCCCGTGGCCGCATCCTGCGTGATCACGGTGACGAGGCCACTTCCCTTCGCAAAGTCCAGCGAGTTCAGGTCGAGCATCTCACGAGTGGTCGGAGTCGGCGAGCAAGTCACGAACCGTCGAGGCGAGCGCGTGATTCGTGGCTACTGCACTGCCCCCGAATGCAGTCTCCACACCGTCCCAGTCGGTAAATCGACCGCCTGCCTCCGCGATGATCGGCTGGAGGGCCGCGGTGTCCCATGCCGATACGATCGGATCGAACATCGCCTCCGCGCGGCCAGTCGCCACGAGGAGATAGCCGAAACAGTCGCCCCACGTACGGCTGATCCCCGCAGCATTCGCCACGCGCTCCCACCCCGCGCGCCGAGACGGACGGCCGCGGAACCGCTCATCCGTGGTGAGCACGGTCGCGCCTGGGAGCGAGTCCACCGACGAGACCACGCATCGCGAGCCGTTCCACCAGCAACCCGCACCAGGAGCGGCCGCAACCAACTCGTTGACCGCGGGGAAGTACGCTGCGCCGACGAGCACGCGCTCCCCCTCGCACAGCGCCACGAGCGTGCCCCACAGCGGAACACCACGCACGAACGACTTGGTCCCGTCGATCGGGTCGATGACCCAACGCCGCCGCGCGCCCGGCCGATGCTCGCCGAACTCCTCGCCGAGCACGCCATCCTCAGGGAATATGCGATCCACCCACTCGAGTGCCGCACGCTCGGCAGCACGGTCAGCGACTGTCACTGGCGAGCCATCGGCTTTGGTCTCCACATCGAGACGCGACCGGTAGTGGCTCAGCGCGACGTCACCGATGACGCGCGCGAGCTCGGCTGCCGGCGCAACGAGCGCATCGAGCGGCGATGCCTCCGCGGCGCTCATGCGGCGCGAACCGGCAACGCCGCCTCGTGGAGCGCGCGCTTGATCTCCGTGACCGTCGCAACGCCGTCGTGCAGGATACCCGCAAGCAGCGCCGCATCGGCGTTCGCGAGCTCGAAGACGTCGCACACATGCTGCGCCGAGCCGGCGCCACCCGACGCGACCACGGGAACCTCGACTGCGTTCACGACCGCGCGCGTGAGCTCGATGTCGTAGCCCGAACGCGCGCCGTCCCGATCGATGCTGGTGAGCAGGATTTCCCCAGCACCGCGGCGCACACACTCCGCGGCCCACGCCACCGCGTCGAGCTCCGTGCGCTCGCGTCCTCCCTTGACGTACACGCGCCACGCATCGCCCTCGCGCTTTGCGTCGATGCTCGCAACGACACACTGGGAGCCGAACCGGTCCGCGGCCTCGGTCAACACCCCGGGGCGATACACGGCAGTCGAGTTGATGCTCACCTTGTCGGCGCCGGCACGCAGCGCACGGGCGACGTCATCCGCCGTCCGGATCCCACCGCCAATCGTGAGTGGAATGAACAGTTGTTCGGCGGTTCGCCGAGCGACGTCGAGCAACGTCGCTCGGTCCTCATTGGAGGCCGAGATGTCGAGGAAGACGATCTCGTCCGCGCCTTCGCGCTCATAGCGCGTTGCGAGTGCGACTGGATCGCCTACCTCGCGCAGCTCCACGAACTGGGTTCCCTTCATGACTCGTCCGGCCTGGACGTCGAGACACACCACCACACGCCTGGTGAGCATTTAGCGACGATCCTCGACGCGCATCACCACGCCACCCTTCGTGCTGAATACCGCTCCCGTGTCGACGAGCGCATCGCGAACGGCCAGCCCGAGCGCCTTGAATCCCGCCTCGACGACATGGTGACGGTCGGTGCCCCGCAGGACGCGCAGGTGCAGCGTCGCCTTGGCATTGTCGCTGAACGAGCGCATCCAGTGATCGAAGAGGGAGCTCGGGAGCGGCCCCCGATAGTAGGGACGTCCACCGAGATCGAGCGCGCACTGAACCAGGGCGTCGTCCATCGGGATCGTGCGCTCACCGTACCGAGCCGCGGTAGCCGGCACGATGTCCGCGAGCGCAGCCCCGACGCAGATGGCGACGTCCTCGATCAGGTGATGCGGCAGGTCGCCCTTGGCGTCGAGCCGCATGTCGAGGCTCGCGTACCGCGCAAAGGCGACCATCATGTGATCGAGGAACGCGTGACCCGTCGCAATGGTGGATTCTCCAGTTCCGCGAGTCAACTGGCAGCGGATCTGTGTCTCCTTCGTCTCCCGCACGATCACGCTCATTCTCCGTACTCCCCGGCAACGACGACTGGATCGAGTGCACCCGTGTAGAGCGCCATGCCAATGACAACACCGGCGAGGCCGCGATACTCGAGTGCGCGAAGGTCCTGCATGGTGGTGACGCCGCCGGCCGCATGCACCGGGAAGTTCGATGCCTCCGCGACATCCTCCATCAACGGCAGGTCGGTTCCCTGCAACTGCCCTTCACGATGGACGGCTGTGACGAGCAACCCGGCGAGCGGAAGCGAGTTCAGCTCCTCCACGATGTCGAGAATGTCGATGGGCAGCGTGTGTGCCCAGCCTCGCGTGGTCACGCGACGCTCGCGGACATCGCACGCGACGATGATTTCACCCGGGTGCCGTGCGGCAATTTCAGCGAGCCACTCCGGCTCCTCGATGGCGCGCGTGCCGACCACGACTCGCGACGCCCCCGCCTCGAGCAACTCTTCCACGAGCTCGTTGGACCTCACGCCCCCACCAACCTGAATGGGGAGCGCGCCGTCGAAAAGCAGCGAACGAACGACACTGATGTTCGAGCCGCGCCCCGTCGCCGCGTCGAGGTCCACCACGTGGAGGCGGCGAAACCCATGGTGCTCCCAGGTGCGCGCAACATCCACGGGATTCTCGAGACGAATCTTCTCGTGCGCGAACGAGCCGCCAACGAGTTGCACGCAGGCGCCATCGCGCAGGTCGACGGCAGGAATGACGATCACCGAGCGGCTCCGGATCTGGTGGAGTCCCGAAGGAACGCATGCAGGAGCCGCACACCGTTCGCCGAGCTCTTCTCTGGGTGAAACTGCACCCCCACGGCGCTTCCCGCGCGAACTACCGCGGGAAATCTGTCTCCTTCGTGTGTGGACCACGCGACCACGACCCCCGAATCGATCGGCCGGCACACGTAACTGTTCGCGTAGTAGGCAACCCGCAACGACGCCTCGCCGAGTGTATCGCCCCCCTCCCACTCGACGTCATTCCACCCGATCTGCGGCACGCGCCGCGCGTCGATCCTCGTGACGTTTCCGGGAATGATGCCCAGTCCGGCGCCGCCACCCTCGTCGCTGGCATCGAAGAGCAGTTGCATGCCGAGACAGATGCCGATCGTTGGAAGACCGGCGAGGATTGCCTCGCGCATGGGGGCGCGACCGGGGGCAAGCCGCTCAACGGCCGCGCCGAACGCCCCGACGCCTGGCAACACCAGGACGTCGGTATCACGCGCGCGCGCCGGATCTGTCTCGATGACGATCGTCGCGCCATGCGCGTCCAGCGCCTTGGCCAGCGAATGAAGATTGCCAGCACCGTAGTCGAAAATCGTCACCTTCATGCGAGCGCCTCGGTAAGCGCATCGAGCGTCGTCTGCATCTGCTCCCACGGACCAATGCCGATGCGCAGTGCCGTCCCACCGCTCTTCGCCAGATCGGGAAGATCCTGCGGAAGTCCCTTGAAGAGCCGAACGAGGATTCCCCGCACTTGCAGCGCGCTGCACAACGCGTCACCACGAACGGTGGGCACGCACACGAAATTCGCTGCAGACGGCAAGGCGCCGAGGCCGAGCGCCGCAAGAGACTCAGCGAACCGCATCCGGTTTCCCACGGCGCGACACGCCTGCTCACGCATCCAGGCAACACTCTCCGCCTCGAGCGCGGCAAGCACGCACCGTTCGGCCACCGAACTCACCTTGTAGGGCCCACGCGCGCGCTCCACGAGCGACACCAGCGCCGGGGCGCCGAGTCCGTATCCGACCCGCAACCCTGCCATGCCGAATGCCTTGGAAAAGGTGCGCGCGACGATGAGCCGCTCGCTCCTCGCCAAGAGATCGACGAAAACCTCCGGCGCAAATTCGGCATAGGCCTCGTCGAGCAGCACGATCCCGCGCGCATTGGCAACAACGTACTCCGCCGCCGCGCGCGACATTGCGGTGCCCGTCGGGTTGTTGGGCGAACAGAGATACGTGATCTTCGCGTCCGCGTCCACCAGGCGCTCCGCATCGATGTCGCCATTCAGTGCGAACGGGATCTCGACAGGCGACAGGCCGTTGAGCCGCGCGCTGTACGGGATCATCACGAACGTCGGCGCGGAGTAGGCAATTCGGTCTCCCGGCTCGCCGAACGTGCGCAGCGTGGAATCCAGAATGTCATCCGAGCCGCATCCGGTGACCACGCCGACCGGCGGCACTCCGCCGGGCACGCTGTACGCCAGCAGCGACGCGCGCAGCGGCTCGGAGTAGAACGCCGGATAGCGCGAAGCCGATGCGGATGGGTCGTGAAGCGCGCGAAGCACCGCGGGAGGCGAGCCCCACAGGTTCGTGTTGTCGCTGAGATCTATCGTGCACGCCTCTGCGCCAGGACGGTACTGCGGAAGCCTGCGCACGCTGTCGCGCGCGAACATGTTCGCGTCACGCGATTCGTTCATGTCGCCGCCTCCACCCACGAACGTGCCGCGATGGCATGACCACCCAGCCCCTCGCAGTCGGCGAAACGGCCGACGTCATCGCCGAGGCGGCCTGCTGCATCGCGCGTCACGCGCTGGTAGGACGTCCAGCGGACGAAATCCAGCGTCGAGAGACCGGAATACGACCGCGCGAGGCCGCCCGTGGGCAGCACGTGATTCGCGCCGGTCATGTAATCACCGAACGCGACCGAAGCGCACGATCCGATGAACACCGTCCCGGCATTGCGTACCCGCGAGAAGAGGACATCCGGCGACGCGACCGCGAGCAGGAGATGCTCAGGCGCATACGCATTCGAGAAATCCACCGCAGCCTCGAGCGACGCACTCCAGAGCACCGCACCCTGCCCCTCGAGCGCTGCGAGGATCACGTCAGCACGCGGCTGCGCGGGCAACAGCAGCGCGAGCGATGCCAGCACCGCCTCCGCAACTTGCTCGCTCGCCGCAACGACGACGACGGCAGCCAACGGATCGTGCTCGGCCTGCGCGAGCACCTCCCGCGCGACGACCGCGGGATCGACGGAATCGTCGGCGATCACGAGCAGCTCACTCGGCCCCGCCGGCGAGTCGATGGCCACGACATTCGCGACCTGCAGCTTGGCCTCGGCCACATATGCGTTACCAGGACCAACAATGCGGTCCACGCGCGGAACCGTCCCGGTGCCGTACGCCATCGCCGCGATCGCACCGGCGCCGCCCAAGGCGAATACGCGGTCGGCATTCGCCAGCGCCGCCGCGGCGAGGACGACGGCTGACGGATCGCCCGTTGCAGCGGACGGCGGGGAGCAGACCACGATCTCTCCCACGGCCGCGACGCGCGCGGGAATGACTCCCATGAGGACGCTGCTAGGGTACGCCGCGCGTCCGCCGGGAGCATATACTCCCACGCGTTCAAGCGGATCGGGGCGACGTCCAACGATGACCCCATCCTCACTCTCGATCTCCTGCGTGCTGGGACGAAAGGCTTCATGCACGCGACCGATGTTGCTCGCCGCGCGGTCCATCGCGCGACGCAGCTGCGGATCGAGCGCATCCAGCGCGGAGGTCCATCGCGCCTTCGGCACCTCGAGTGACTCGAGCGCCACGCCGTCGAATTCCCACGCCAGCGCACGCAGTGCGTCGTCGCCGGTGCGGCGTACGCGCGCGAGGATCACCGCGGTTGCCTCGGTGACCCTAGCTTCGCCGCCACCCATGCGATCGAACAATGCGCGCCGATCCGACACGCCCAACGCGTCGCATGCCCCCGTCCAGCGTATCGGGATGTTCGTCATGGCATCAGCCTCTCGATGCGCGTCACGAGGATGCCTTCGGCGCCGAGTGCCTTGAGGTCGGCGATGGTGCGGTAGATCGTGGCGGCGGCGACGACGGAGTGGACGGCCACGTGCTCACCGCCGTTCATGATGTCGATTACGGTCGGGCCGTTGAGTCCTGGCACGACGCGGCGTACTTCGTCGAGACGAGCGCGCGGCACGTTCGCCATCACGTACCGCTTTCCGCGAGCGGCGAGCACGCTGCCCAGCGCGGCCACGAGCTCGTCGAGCGAGCGGGCACGTGCTGGGTCGGCACGCACCGCCGGTGTGGAGATGAGGCGACTGGTGGACTCGAGCACCGTCGCGATCTCGACCAGCCCGTTCACGCGCAGTGTGGAGCCGGTGGACACGAGGTCGACGATGACATCCGCAATTCCGATGTGCGGCGCGATTTCGGCCGCGCCGGAAACCGGAACTACCTCGACCGTCGCGCCACGCGCGGCGAAGAACTGCCTGGTGATGCGGGGGAACGTGGTCGCGACGCGCATTCCCGCCGTCACGTCCTCAATGCGCCTCACGCCGCTGTCTTCGCGCGCAGCGACCGCGAGGTGGCATCGCCCGAACTCGAGGTCCGCAAGCTCGTCGAGCGCCCGGCCGGACTCCTGGATCAGGTCGAACCCGGTGACTCCGGCGTCCGCTGCGCCGTCGGCAACGAACTCGGGGATGTCCTGTGCGCGGACGAAGAGTGCCTGGAACTCGCCCCCGAGGGACGCCGTGAGGGCGCGCGGACCGGCGGCGCGGATCTCGAGCCCGGCATCGGTGAAGAGCTCGCGGGCGTCTTGCGAGAGGCGGCCCTTGTTGGGCAGTGCAATTCGAAGCATGAGTGGCGGTGCGGGGGAACCGGCAGGGCGCACAAGACAAAAAAGGCCCGTCCGGGAAGGGACGGGCCAGGGAGACCAGCAGGGCGATAGGAAGCTTGTCGCTTACCCGTGCACGCGTGCGTCCCCTCGACCCGTCAGGCCGTGGTGATGATGCACGTGGTGGTGTGGGCGGGCGACGAT
>JBKJMP010000327.1:0-4743 GCA_046596395.1 Gemmatimonadaceae bacterium | reverse complement strand
CTCGGTGGCCGATGCATCGGCGACGACCCGCCCAGCACTCAGCAGCAGCGCACGTGTGCACAGCGATGCCACGGCCGCCAGGTTGTGGCTCACGAACAGCACCGTCCGCCCCTCGACCTGACGGACCTCGCGCATCTTGCCGAGGCACTTGTCCTGGAAGGCTTGGTCGCCGACGGCGAGCACCTCGTCCACCAGGAGGATGTCGGCGTCGAGATGCGCGGCCACCGCGAACGCGAGGCGCACCGTCATGCCGCTCGAGTACCGCTTGATCGGCATGTCGAGAAACTTCTCGACGCCGGCGAACTCCACGATCTCGTCGAACCGCGCGCGAATCTCCGCACGGCGCATGCCGATGAACGCCCCGTTCATGAACACATTCTCGCGGCCGGTGAGCTCGGGATGAAAGCCCGTGCCGACCTCGAGTAGCGAGCCGATGCGACCGTGGACGTCCACGCTGCCAGTGGTCGGTGACGTGACGCCGGCGATGACCTTGAGCAGCGTGGACTTCCCGGCTCCATTGCGCCCGACCAGTCCGAGAATCTCACCCTGTGACACCTCACAGCTCACGTCCTGGAGCGCCCAGAAGGTCTCGGTGCGCGAGCCGCGCGCACGTCCAACCCAATCTGCGACCGACTCGCTGAGCGTGGTGGACTGCCGGCTCGCCACCTTGTACGACTTGCCAACGCCGCGCACGGAGAGCGATGGCCCCGGTGCGCTAGATGACGTCGGCATACTCGCGATCCTTGTACAGGAAGAAGAGCGTGCCAAAGACGAGCATTGCGATGCTCATGCCCGCCGAGAGCGCGAGCGCATGCCAATGGAAATCACCGCGCCCGAGCAGTCCGGTGCGAAGCGCATCGAGCAGCGGCGCGACGGGATTGAGCAGGTAGAACTGGCGAATGTGCTCCGGCACCGCGGCAACGCCATACGCAACGGGGCTCGAGTAGAGCAGCAGTTGGATCAGGAGCGGCAGCACGTACTGCACGTCGCGATAGCGCACCGTGAGGGCCGCGGTGAACAGTCCGAGTCCAAGCGCGAGGCACTGGATCAACACCAGGACGACGGGCACCATCGCCAGCGACGACAGCGTGGGAAACTCGCCGCGTACCAGCAGCGTCACGAGCAGCAGCGTTGCCCCAACGACGAAGTCCAGCATCGAGCCAAGCACCGACGACGCCGGCAGCACGATGCGCGGGAAGTAGACGCGCGTCACCAGCACCGTGTTGCCCGTGAGCGAGATGCTGCAGCGCGTGAGCGTCGTCTGGAAAGCCGTCCAGCCGAGATATCCGGCAAACACGAACAGAAAGTACGGCGACCCTTCGCTCGGCAAGCCGGCGACGACGCCGAACACGAGCGTGAACACACCGCTCGCGAGCAGCGGCAGCAGCAGCACCCAGATCACGCCGAGCGCCGTTTGCCGGTAGCGGAGCTTCACGTCGCGCAGGGCGAGTGTGAGCCACAGGTCGCGGTAGCGCCACAGCTCCGCCCAGTCGAGCGGTGTGCGCTCGAGATCCGAGCGAATGTGCCGAACGGGCTTGTCGCCGTGACCGGATGCCGCGGCTACCGTCATGCGGCCGACGTCCGCGGTGGCGGCAGTGGGCCAGCCGTCGGCAACGCCAACTCGGGATGGTCCGCGTAGCGCGTCACCACTTCGGAGCCGAGCGCGTACGTGCGTCCGGCCGTGGCGAAGCCGACCGCCGTCCACAGGAAGAAGCCGGACGCGCTGTTGAAGATGTTGCCGAAGAGCGATGCGGCGAGCAGCGCGATCACCGCGGCCACCGCGCCACTCGTGAGTGGATCGAACCGCATTCGGCGTCCGCGAATGATGGGAAGGATGATGACGACGAGCGCCATCGTGTAGAGAGTACCGCCCAGCCAGCCCATGATCGCGAAAATCTCGAGCGGGCCGCTGTCGAACGCATAGCCCGATCTGGCCCGGGACACCAGCTTCCCCGCGCCGCCGAAGCTCCCGAGCCCTTCCCCAGCGGGATTCCTCGACAGCTGTGTCAGCGCGTAGCGCGTCGTGCCGATACGGTCGCGATAGCTGTCGTCCTGCGCGAGATTCCGCACGCTGCTGGCGCGTCCGGTCAGCACGCGCATCACCTTCGGCTGGGTGATGATCGGCGCGGCCAGCAGGATCACCGCGAGCAGCGCGATCCACTGCCGCGGCAGCGTGCGGAGCGGCTGGCGGAACTGGAGCACCAGCGCACCCACGAACAGCGCGCCCCATGCCGCGCGCCCCTTGGTGAGAATGAGCGCGACCAGCCCGAGCGCGAGCGGGATGGCGCGCCACCGCTGCGGCGACGCGAGCCCCATCAGCAGCGTGAGCACCAGCATGATCGAAAAGGGGCCCGGCGCATTGAGCGTGCTGAACACGCGGATCAGGAACGGCCGTGGCGATCCCACGCTGTGAATCTCGGCGCTCACCACCCACGCGCGATCCCAGAGCGGTGGAGACACGAATTGCCAGATGCCATACGTCGCCGTGACGAGCAGCCCGAACAGCATCGCGTTGCTCACCGTGGCCCGGAGGCGGGGGAACTGCCGCCACTCGAGCGCCAGGTGAAGTCCGAACACGAGGGGTGCCACCCAGGCGAGCAGGTCGTACGTGGCGGCGACCATCGACTGCCGGATCACGCCGATAACGAACGCGTACGCCAGCGCCACGAGTGCAACGAGGAACGGCAGGTACGTCGTACTGCGCAGCATCCGCCCGCGCCGGAGGATGGTGAAGAGCGCGATGGCCGTGACGACGAGCGGGCCGAGGAGCAGGGTGCTCGTGGGATTGAATCCGTAGCGCAGGTCGAACACGCGCCGCACGAGTGGCGTGAGGATCCAGATCCACCACGTGAAGGCGATGTAGGTACCCGGGCTGCGGGCATACGCGAACAGGCCCACCACGAGACAACCGATGGGATACGTGAGCGCGAGCGCGCGGCCACCGCCGCCGGCGAGCGCGATCACCACGTACGCGGCGAACGCCGCGACCGCGAGCAGGACCGCCGCGTCGTGCGACCCTCGCGGGTCGGGCGTGGCGTCAGCTCGGGGCGTTGGGATCGTCACTGACGAACAGGCCGGCGCTCGAGTCGTACCGCAGCGACTTCCGCTGGCGCGAGCGACTCTTGCTGTGCGCGCGGATGCGCCGGCGCGCGATCACCACCGCGTACAGCAGGAAGTTCAACGCCATCGCGCTCACGAGGCCGTGCAGGAACACGTCGAACCAGGTGGCCGCCGTTCCAATATTCGTCACCGGGCGGATCATCGCGTTCCGCTTCATGTCCACCAGCGCTGAAAGGTCGCGCGAGCTCGCTACCTCGAGCAGGGCAGGGAGGCGCGACTGCACGTCACCGCTCACGGAGGGGTCCGCCGCGCTGAACGTGAACATCACCGCCAGCCAGAAGCCCGCCACGATGAGCGTGTTCAGGTAGAGGATGCGCACCGACACGAACCGTGGCCGCTGCTGCGCCCGAACGCGCGTCCACGGCGCGTCGAGCAACAGGTAGCTCCCGATGCCGACGGCGAACGTGAGCGCCAGCACGACCGGCGCGAGGAAGAGCTCCGCCGCCACCCCCATCAGCCCGAACGCCCACGCCGGGCCCGTACGCGACACGAGCGGCTGGCGAACGCCCGCATGCTCGATCGCCTTGCTCACCCTCCACGTGAACGAATGCTGGTGCCGGGACCGCGACATCGGGCCTGTCGCCTAGCTGTAGTACGCGCCGTAGCGGCCGAAATCATAGCCGCCGCGATAGCGCGAGTTGCGGCGAAGATCAACGCCGTTGAGGATCGCGCCCGCGAGGTTCGCCTGCACGTGCCGCAGTTGCAGCACCGCGAAGCGCAGCGCCTGCCGTTCCGTGCGGTCAGCGCGCGCCACGAGGAGCGTCGCGTCCGCATGCGCACCGATCAGCGCTGCGTCGGTGAACAGGTTCAACGGTGGCGTATCGATGAGCACGTAGTCGTACTGCGTGCGCAACCGCTCGAAGAACGGCGCGAGACGCGCAGCCACGAGCAGGTCGGCCGCATTGGCGTTCGGCGCGCCACCGGACGGCAGCACGTCGAGATGACCCGTGCCCTCGAGCGCCACGCGGCGGATGCATTCTCCAGGCGTGGCATGACCATACAACAGATCGAAGAAGCCAGGCTGCGCCTCGATCCCGAACAAGGTGTGCAGGTTGCCCCGGCGCGTCTCCGCATCGATCAGCAGCACGCGCTTGTTCTGCTGCGCGAGCGTCACCGCGAGGTTCGCGGCGCTCGTCGTCTTGCCATCCCCCGACAGCGCACTGGTGAGCACGATGACGCGCGGCGGCTTGGCCGGACTCACGTAGCTCAGGTTCGTGCGCAACGCACGATACGCCTCGGCCGCCATCGTCTCCGTCTCACCATCACGCCTTGGCTTCGCGAGGCCGATTGCCGAGGGCGGTTCTCCCGCGCCGATCGCTCGATACCGCGCAGTGCCGCTGAGCGCCTCGAAGCGAAGGTGCGGGATGATGCCGATGACCGGCGCGCCGGTGATGGCCATGACGTCCTGCTCGTTGTGCACCGTGGTGTCGAGCCAGTCGCGCAGGAACGCGACCGCGACGCCGACGAGCAACCCCGAGAACAGCGCAACCGCGAAGATCACCGTCCGTGACGTGCCGAGCGACCCGCTCGGGTACGTGGCGCGGTCGAGCACTTCCGCCGTCGAGTCCTGCACCGCGGCGGCGACCTCGGCTTCCTTCAGCCGGCTCTGGACCTGGTTCACGA
>JBKJMP010000485.1:0-8881 GCA_046596395.1 Gemmatimonadaceae bacterium | reverse complement strand
GCACGGCGTTGCGTCGGCCGGGCGCGCAGCGGGCAATGGAATGGGTTCAGGAGTGGCTCGTCGCGGCACCGGACGATCCCGATGCGCATCTCTGGGCATCGCGAATCGCCGAGCTGTTGGGAGACATCCCTCGGGCTCGACGGGAGTTTGCGATCGCCGATTCGCTGGGTATTCAGGCCGGGCTGGAGAACGTCACTGGCCGGCGTCTCTCGCTCCTCGTCCTCGGTCGTGACTACAACGACGCAGGCCGGTTGGCGGATTCGCTCCTGTCATCTGGCGGGATGTCCGTGAATCCATTCGTCAGATTTCTGGACCGTCGGCGGAGCTACGGGGCGGCGGCGTTGCTGCTTTCGCGGCGTTGGGATGCAGCCGCGGCGTTCGCACAGCTTGCGAATGCTGCGGTTCGACGCGATCCGGCGTGCATGGCGCTCGTTCACGAGCTGACCCTCGTCGATGCGCAGCTCACGGAGGGAGTTCGCCGGGCGGTGATGGATACCGTGTCGGCGCATCGTGACGCGGTGAGCGCTATCCCGGCGCTCGCTCCCTGCGCCGAAGCGCTCGCCACGGAGCTGGTCCCGAAAAGGGGGCCCTGAACAGGATCTCTACCTGTTGAATAGTGGTCGAGTCCGAGAGCGGGGTCAACGATGCGGACGCCCGTTTCGCCGTCGCCATCGTAGCTTCTGGACAGTACTGCGCACGAAACGCAGTTTGTCCGACCACCCCCCGACCGACCTGCCCACTCGCCCCACTGCGAGCGCCGGCGCTCCGTACTCCGAGGCAATGCTCCATGAATTGGCACCCGCCGACCGCAGCGCGCACCACCATACCGCTCGTTCTGCGGCTGCTCCGATACTTCCTGGCCTCGGCGCTGGTGGTCACCGCGTCCTGCGCCGGTGCCAGCCACTCAGGAACGGGCCAGGCTTCGCCGCCTGACCCGATGTCGACGGCACGGAACGCCCAGCGGAAAGTGCTGGTCTATACCAGGAACTACACCCCTGATGGCAAGGGCTACGTCCACGAGAACATCGCTGCGAGCGTGGCGGCCATCCGGAAGATCGGCGCGGAGCGGGGGATTGGCGTAGATGTCTCCGAGGACCCAGCGAGCTTCACCGATGCGAATCTTCAGCAGTACTCGGCGCTCGTGTTCTCCAACAGCAACAACGAAGCGTTCGCGACCGAGGCGCAGAAAGACGCGTTCAAGCGGTACATCCAGCGTGGCGGCGGATTCGTCGGCATTCACTCGGCATCCGGGTCAGAGCGCAACAACCCGTACTTCAAGTCGGCAATTGGGGGCAGGTTCCTCGTCCACCCGAGGCAGCAGCGCTTCACCGTCCGTGTCGTGGACAGCGCCCAGGCGGTCACCGGCGGCATTCCGCGCGAATTCGAGTGGAAGGACGAGTTCTACTTCGTGGCGGATCGCAGCGCCGGCATTCATCCCGTGCTCGTCGCGGATCGCACCCGGCTGCAGTTCCTCGAGCTGATGAAGGTGGACGTCTCCATGTTTCCGAACCTCGTGCCGTTGGCGTGGTGGCAGACGTTCGATGGGGGGCGCCAGTATTACATCGCGCTCGGCCACAACAAGGAAGACTATGTGAATCCGATTCTCGTACGGCTCATCGAAAACGGGATCCTCTGGGCGATAGGCCCACGGTAGCAGCGATGAACCGCCCCATTTTCAGGGACGGTTGAACTGTACGAGCGAATTCATTTCGACAGCCCGGCCAGTCCTGGCCGACGCGTAGATGGCCTCGATCAGCGCCACGCTGCGCCGGCCTTCGTGACCGTCGCACATCGGCGCGCGGTGATGGCGTACCGCATCGGCGAAGTCTTCGATGATGCGCCGATGGCCGCTGACGTCGGAGACGACTGCGGAGGACGCGCTCGCGCTTGAATTGCCGGTCTCGCCCGGCGGTGCGGAGGAGGGAGCTGTCCGCAACGCGACGCTGGTGACGTTGTCCCCCTCGACCACAATCGTGCCAGCGGATCCGGTGAGCTCGAGGCGTCGGGGCAGCCCGGGAAACGCGGCCGTCGTGACCTCCATCGTGCCGAGGGCTCCGCTCGTGAACTCGAGCGTACAGACGATGGTGTCCTCGACCTCGATCTGGTGGACCGCGTTCGCGGCCACCGCAGTGACCCGAGCGACCGGCCCGAAAAACCAGAGCAGCAGGTCCACGGTATGGATTCCCTGGCTCATGAGCGCACCGCCGCCGTCGCGCGCGATCGTGCCGCGCCACGGGGCGCCGGCGTAGTACTCAGGGGGACGATACCAGCGAACGCTCGCCGAGGCGAGAATCGGCGTTCCAAGCGCGCCGTCATCGATCTGCCGCTTGAGCCACGCGAGATCGGGTGCGGAGCGATCCTGGAAGAACACGCCAATGGTGACGCCGGCCCGCGCCGCCTCGCCAAGCAATTCGTCGATGCGCTCCGTGGAGACGTCCAGCGGCTTCTCGATCAGCACGTGCACCCCGCGGCGAGCGGCCGTGGTGGCGAGTTCCGCGTGCGTGCTCGCCGGCGTGCCCACGAGTATCGCGTCGAGCTGCTCGGCGGCCAGCATCGCTTCCACGGACAGGTGCGCACTCCCGCCGAACCGCTGCGCCTGGCGTTGAACGGCAATCGCGTTGCGTCCCGAGTGCGCGACAAGCGCCACCCCGCGTGCGTCGAGCACGGCACGGGCGTGGGTCTCGCTGATATTTCCACTTCCCACGAGTCCTACACGAAATGTCAGGTTCGTCACCCCCGCTGGGCTTCCTGCTGCGCCAGCAGCGCCAGCTCCGTTGCGAGGAACGTGTGCGCCTGCGACATCGACGTCTCCGTGCGCTGTAGCACGTCATCCACCAGCTGTCGGCCGAACGGCAGCTCCACCGCGCTGCAGTCGATGCGCTGGACCCCCTTCTGGTCCACGAGAAAAAGGTGGTTGCCGCCTTTCTTCTCCGCGCCGATGTCCACGTACTTGCGCGCCTCGATGTAGCCGTCGGTGCCGAGGATGAACAGCCGTCCGTCGCCCCACGTGGGGAGACCGTCGGGGGTGAACCAGTCGAGACGGATGTAGCCCGTTCCGCCGTTGCCCTTCACCATTGCATCGCCGAAATCCTCGAAGGTCGGATGCTCGGGGTGCCGGACGTTGCGAGTCTGGGCGGCGACCACTTCTGCAGTGGTGGAACCGGTGTAGTAGAGAAACTGGTCGAACTGGTGCGAGCCGATATCGGTGAGGATGCCCCCTGTGCTCTCCCGCTCCCAGAACCAGTTCGGCCTCGTGGCGGGGCTGATCCGGTGCGGAGCGATGTTCATGGTCTGAACGACGCTTCCGATCGCACCCGCCTTGACCAGCTCTCCCGCCTTCACGGCCGACGCCACCTCCAGCCGTTCGCCGTAGAGGATCGAGTAGATCTGCTTTGTCTCTCGTTGCACTTTGCGCACCTCGGCGAGCTGCGACAGCGTGACGATCCCCGGCTTGTCGGCCAGGTAGTCCTTGCCTGCGCGCATGACTCTTATCCCGAGCGGAGCCCGCTCCACCGGAATGATGGAGGACAGCACGAGCTGGATCGAGGACTCCTCGATCACCATGCGCTCGTCGTGCACCTGAATGGCCTTGGGAAAGCGCCTGGCGAATGCCGCGGCGAGGTCGGGCTCCCTGATGTGGAACGACACGAGCTCGCCTCCCCCGCGAACGACGGCGTTGACCATGCCGTAGATGTGCGAATGGTTCGCTCCGATCACGCCAAAGCGGATGCGCGGCTGCCGTGGGCCGCGTGTGACGGTGTGGATAGCCGCGGCGAGCTGGCGCGGAACGAACGATGACGCGGCGGCCGCGGCGGTCACCACTGCAGCCGATGTCTTGAGGAGCGACCGACGGGTGAGCTGTCCCATGGAACTCCGGGGAGGAGTGGAGGAGTGCGAGCGAAATGGATGCGGAGGGAGCCCTCTCCGGAATATTGGAGAGGGTCCCCGTCAGGCCGGAGGACCGCGTGTCAGCGCGACCGGCTCATCGCGTACGCCCGCATGATGGTCTCGTACTTGACGAGCATGTTGGGTACCTCCCACTCGGGCAGTTTGCCGTCGCGGAGATAGCCGAGGAAACGGTTGGTCACTTCGGCGAAGTGCGCCTCGTGACCGCGGTCGAAGCCGGGTGGCACGGTGACTGTCCATGCCCGTCCCTCGCGACGCAGCACAGCACCGGGAAAGCGCGGCTGCAGACCTTCCACGGCGGCGATCAGGGCACGATGATGGGTCGCCGAGTCCACTGACGGAGCCGCTTCCACGTAGAGAACTGGCTTGAACTTCTGTTCGGCTCCCTGCCTGATGGTCAGATTCGCCCGCGTGCCCCGCATCACGGAGAAGTGCGTGTCCCCGGTTCCCGGAGGCGCCTCGAAATCCCATCGGACCGACACGCGCGCGTGGACGCCGCGAAGCCGGTAGTTCATCTCGCCGTTGGAGTACACGTGCAGGGCGCCGTCTTTGACCTCCCCCCGCAGATACTCGGGAAAGGACGTGGCGCCGGTGACCTGCTTGAATTGCGTGGCAGTAATCGGGGTCACCCATCGGCGGGCATCGAGCATCGTGACGTCGGATGACCTAAGTGTCCTGCCAGGAAACGCCTCCCACTGTACGAGATCCACCAGGTGAGTCGTCACGTCGACGATTCCCTCGCCTTCCTGCTGTACATCGAAGAACCACTGCGGTCGTTTAAGGGGCGCTCCGCCAACGAGCTTGGCGAAATGGTGGACGCTCTCCTTGGTGATGGCAGGATTCTCCCGGGTGCCCTTCACCAGAGTGCCGAACAGCTCAGGGCGCATGCTCACCTCGCGCTGCAGCTGCGTCGTGACCTCACTGCGCTCCGTCATGATGTCGTACAGCAGCACCTTCTTCTGGCGGGCCGTTCGGAACGCACGCCGCAGTCGCACGAGATCCGCCGGGACCCGCACCATGGGCTTGTCGGCCAGCACGTTGAGACCCGCCTCGATGGAACGCGCGATGTACTCGGTCTTCCGCGCGTTGTTGCCCGCAATCACCACGACATTACCCGGCTTCGACGCGAGCATGCGCTCCAGATAGTCGGGCCCCAGGTAAACGCGCTCGTCCCACCGCGTGGGCTCGTTGGAGCGCTTGTTGAACCCGTCGATCAACGCCAAGTGCGGGGTCACGTCATCGCGCGCCGGTGCGAACACGTGCACGACGCTATCGACGTCCGGGTACATGAATTTCTGGACGAGCGCAGCGTGGAAATGCCCGGGATCCAAGGTCATCACCCTGAAACGATGGCCACCTCCGGACGTGCCCTGCGCGGCCAGCGAGGGCGCGTCCGAGAGAAGGGCGATCCCGAGCACGGTCACGATCCAGCGAATCACTCGCCCCTCTTCTTGGTCTTCTTCGCGCGCGCCGCGGCAAGCCGGAGCGCACCGTACGGCCCACGTTCAGGGCGCGTCAACATCGCATCGGCCCGCGCGTCCTTGATGAACCGCTCCGTCTTGGCGTCCCACTGGAGCGGCCGCTTTTCCTTCATGGCGATCCAGCTCAGGATGCACGCTGTATTGCTCCGGTGCGCGATCGGCGCCGGCGCCAGCGGTTGCTTCCGCGACTGCACGCACTCCAGCCAGTTCTTGTGGTGGGACGCGCTGTGTGGCAACTCCACCTTCAGGCCAACAGGATCGAGCAGCTTCTGGTCGCTCGCATCGAGCGCCTTCAGGCGAGGGCCCTTGCCCGTTGGATCGCTGGCGGTGGCCGCCTGATCCCCGCGCGAGACGAAAATCCACCCGTCGTCGCCGATGAACTTCACGCCGTTCGGGAACGAGTTTGACACCGTCATGAGGATGTTCCCCGGATACGTGAGCTCCACCCGGTACGCGCCGTGAACGTTCCAGATCGTGTTCGAGGGGAACTCGCCCGTACCTTCGATCCTGCTCGGCCCGGTCAGCTCCAGGTTCATTCCCCAGTGGGCCAGGTCGAAATGATGCGCGCCCCAACCCGTGATCATCCCGAGGCAGTAGTTGTCGTTCCGGAGCCAGCCAGGCCGGCCGTTCACGTCGGCCAACCCATCCTTGTCGATCTTCTGCGGGTGGACGCGCTGCTCTGTGTAGTAGGCGAGCTGGGTCGGCCCGAGCCACCGATCGTAGTCCAGATTCGCCGGAACCGGCATTGGTGGCTCATCAGGCGCCGTCGGATCGGTCGGTAGTCCGACCTCCACACGACGGATCTGCCCGATCCGCCCACTTCGAACGAACTCCACCGCTTTGCGAAACTGTTCGTTTGGACCCCACGACCGTTGCTGGCTCCCCACCTGCAGAATGCGCCCTGTCCGCGCCACCGCGTCACGCAGCAGCACTCCCTCGGCGTGCGTCATCGTGAACGGCTTCTGCAGATAGACGTCCTTGCCGGCGTAAAGCGCGGCGAGCGCGGGCTCGGCGTGCCAGTGGTCTGGAGTGCTGATCGTGACTGCATCGATGTCGTCGCGCTCCAGCATTTCCCGGTAATCGCCGTACGTGGTGATCCTGGGCGCAGGCTCCGTACGACCGGCCACGAGTCGCTCGATGCGAGTTCTCGCCGATGATGCCCTCAGCGAATCGAGGTCGCACACCGCGAGCGAGTCGGCGAGCCCGCTGCTGAGAACTCCAGGGATGTCATGGGTCATCGCGATGCGGCCGGCGCCGATGTGCCCCACGCGAACTCGATTGCTGGGCGCTCGAGCGCCCAGCAACCGTGATGGAATGATCATCGGCGCGAAGATGACCGCGGAAACGATGGCGCTCTTCCGCACGAACTCGCGCCGGGAGATTTCGGTCGGCTTGCTTGGCTTGTCTGTCATGAGGTCGGGAGCACGCTGTGGCGGTCAGGGTGGGGTCATAGGATATATGGCGTCGCGCGAGATGCGGGAACAGTGGAGACACTGGTCATCCGGGTGCGGGGCGCGTGCCCGTGATCCCCACGCGCGGAGTGGAATGCCCGGCACGCCCGTTGTCGAGCCGGCTGGGGAGCTTCAGTGGGGAGGACGATGAACAGTTCCCCCTCGAGCTCGATAGCGATCCGTTTCCTACAGCGTTCCACGCCAACCACCGTTGCGCCAACGGCGACTTGACCTGCGAACTGACTCTGACCCCAAGTCAGGTTAGACTCCAGCCATGCCCTGTCGCAGCATCGCTGTCGCCGTACTCGTGTTAGCGCTCACCGCGTGCCGCCGCGACGGATCCTCGAGCGCCGGCAATCCGACGGCGGAGACGGAGCTGCCAGCGCCGCGGCCGATCCTGTCGCGCTTCACCGTGCCGCTCGACTACGATTTCACGCCGGTGCTCGCGATCGTCGAGCGGGCAGTGCCGAAGACGTTCGGCTCCATCGACAGCGTCAAGCAGGCCGGCGACGACACGCGTCGTCATTACGCCTTCGAGGCCACGCGCAGTCCATTCACCGTGTTCGTGGACGGCTCGATGGTGCACCTGCACGCGACGCTCGCCTATCAGGCGCGCGGCTACTACAAACCGGTGATCGGCCCCACCATCCAGGCCGGCTGCGGCTCGGCCGAGCGGCGCCCGAAGATCGTCGTGGAGCTGGTGACGCCCGTGTCGCTCGACAGTACCTGGCACCTTCGGTCGCGGGTGCGCCTCAAGCGCGTGGCGCCCGCGTCGGAGAGCGGCGACGACCGCTGCAGGGTGAGCGTGCTGCGCTTCGACGTCACCGACCGAGTCATGGACGCGGCTCGAGAGGGGCTCACGTCGCAATTGCCGGAGATCGACCGGCGGATCCGCGCGGTGAGTCTCGCTGGCGAGGCCGCGGGGTGGTGGACGACCCTCAACCGGCCGATTCGATTACGCGATGAAGTGAACGTCTTCCTGCTGCTCCAGCCGGAGCGCCTGCGCGTGGGCAAGGTCACCGGCTCGGGACAGACGCTCACGATCCAGGCGGGCATCGATGCGTATCCGCTCATCGTCACCGGCATCGAGCCCTCGGCGACGACGCGGCCACTCCCGCCCCTCGGCGTCGCGCTCGATGCGCAGGGTTTCAACATCGTCCTCGACGGCTACCTCGATTACGGCACGGCGTCGAAGACACTGACCGAGGTGCTGCGTGGCAAGTCGGTCACGGTGAAGGGGCGTACGGTGGCGGTGGACTCGATCGTCGCGTCGGGCAAGAGTGGCGGGAGGCTCGCGATGGGGGTGATCTTCAGTGGCGACGCGAGGGGAACGCTCCAGCTCGTGGGCACGCCGCAGCATGATCGTGTCACGCGCGAGATCTCCGTTCCCGACCTCGACTACGACCTCGAGACGAACAACCTCATCGAAGCCGTGGCGTGGGTGAAGTCGGACGACCTGCGAACGATGATGCGCGAGAAGGCCCGCATCCCCGTGGCGCCGGTGCTCGAGCGGGGGAAGGAGTTGCTGACGTCCGGATTGAATCGGACAATCGGGACCGACCTCAAGCTCGCGGCGACCGTGGACTCGGTCGCGGTCCTCGGCCTCTTCGTCCGACGGCCGGGCATCGTCGTCCGGGCTGGGGCGATGGGCAACGCTCAGGTATCGGTGCGACAGAACAAGTGACAAGAAAAACCCGTGGCGAGCATCGCGCTCGCCACGGGTAATGTAATTCTGCTCGTGCGTGAACTACTTGCGACGACGCCGAGCCACCGCGAAGACGCCCAGCAGCCCCGTTCCGAGCAGCACCATGCTCGCCGGCTCCGGTGTGGCCGTGACGGTGGCGAGATTCGCGACCTCATTCGCCGTCAGCGCCCGATCGTAAACGGCGATGTAATCGACATATCCGCTAGCCGCTTCCGCCTGGCTCGTCGCGAAGTCGTCGGCGAAGAACCAGGCGATACCGTTCGGTCCGGAGAAGTCGGCGTACCCCGGAGTGTCGAGGAAGGTGATCTTCTGGCTGCCGTCAACGAAGACGTTCACGA
>JBKJMP010000356.1:0-3824 GCA_046596395.1 Gemmatimonadaceae bacterium | reverse complement strand
TGCGCGCGCGCGCGGCATCCGCCTGGACGGATGGTGTGCAATCGCGAAGGAGGTCGGCATGGACGCGCAACACGGGCGCGAGCTGCTCGGCCGTCGTGCTGCGCACGGACGGCGACCGGGTGGGAGACGATGCGGTGGACACGAATGACCAGGTGGGACGGCGGCCTGCTTCAGGCCTCATGCCTGCGCCTGTACGCCTTGCCCAGAGCACGACTGAGGCCCTCAAAAGGTCACGCGACAAACCGCCGACTACATCAATAGGCCGCCTCCGTGCCTACCGCTGCAAGAACGAAACATGTTCAGGAAACTGAAGCACGGAGAGCACGCGGCATACTTGAAACGCGTTTGTTGTTCACATTCAACGCAGTTGCGGCGCCGCCGGCGTGCAATCATTCGGCGTCATCGGCGTTCCGCGGTGTGGGCTGCATGTCGATCGGGCTCGTACGTCGCGCTCAACGTCGAGTCCTCGGCAACGACCACTCGAGTCACTCTTGCCACACGCCCTAACGCACCCTGCACCCGCTCGCAGATGAACCGCGCGAGGTTCTCACCCGTCGGCACGAGACCACCATCCCCGAACTCGGGAACGTCGAGATTGATGTTCCGGTGGTCGAACCGCTCCCGCACTTCCGTTCGGAGCGCGTCGTCGAGGAGCGGAAGATCGACGAGAAATCCCGTCGTCGCGTCCACCTCGCCTGTCACGGTCACATCGCAGACATAGCTGTGACCGTGGAAGTTGGGGCGCGCGCAGAGACCGAACGTCGCCTCGTTGCGCTCGTCACTCCACTCGGCGATCCGGTACCGGTGCGCCGCGGAGAAGAGCACGCGACGCGTGAGAAACGTAGCCATGCCAGCAAGATAGGCTGCCGGCATGACACTGCGCGAGCGACGCGAAGGACACTCCGGGCCTAGATGTTGTGCATGTTCTCGTAATCGCGTGCCATTGTCGCCGCCGGCCAGAGGGTCGGGGCGGCTGGGCGGTCAGCGCGAGAAGAGGTACGACACGCCGACCGTCAACGCGGTGTGATGCGTGTAGAAGCTGCGCGCGGTTGTCGCCGTGAGCACCGCCGTGTTGTCCGGAGTGAGGCGATAGTACGCGTCGGGATAGTTCAGCTTGAAGATGCGATCCGTGATGTCGGCACGCAGCTGCAAGCGGCTCATTCCCCCGGGCACGAACTTCACCCCACCGCCGAAGGTGAATGCAAACGGGGTGCCGAACGCGAACCCCGACGAGTCGTCGGCAGCTGCGCTCCGCACGAAGCCTGCGCCCGCGCGAATCTGCGGCACGAGACGATGCCAGCTCCGGCGTCCCGTGAGGTTCAGCGCGAGCGCGAGGTCGGCCGCATACACGCCGTTGCTCTGCGTCCCGACGTTCCGCGTCGCCGCGGGCTTGAGCGGATTCACGACGTTGCGTTCCCCCATGCCGCCGTTGATCTCGCTGCTGATCGCGAGCGGTCCCGTGAGGCTCCACTCGTACCGCACACCGAACAGCGGACGGCTCAGCGGAGCAACGCCAGCAGGATCATGCCGCGCGCGAAGGTATCCACCGAATACGGTGAGCTCCTGGTTGTACTCGAGATCGGCGAACGGACTCTTGGCGGGGGGATAGCCCACCTGCGCCGCCGCCGGAACCGCCGTCAGTGCGATCGCCGCACACAGGAACAATGCCTTCACTCGTTCTCTCGTTTGCACAGGGAAGTGTGTCGTCAGGCGAGGCGCAGGTCGCGCCCCGTCATTTCAGTCGGCTGCTCGAGTCCGAGCAGCGCGAGAATCGTGGGGCCCACGTCGCACAGGGCCCCGCCGCCGCGCAGCGGGCCCGCGGTGTCACCCGCGTGATCCACGATCAGGAATGGTACAGGGTTGGTAGTGTGCGCGGTGTGCGGACCACCCGTCTCCGGGTCGATCATCATCTCACAGTTGCCATGGTCCGCCGTCACGAGCACGCGCGCGCCAGCCGCCTCCGCCGCCGCCAGCACGCGGGCGAGGCAGAGATCCACCGTCTCCACCGCCTTGAGGGTGGCCGGAATCGAACCCGTATGTCCGACCATGTCGCCGTTGGCATAGTTGCAGAGGACGAAATCATGCTCCCGCGCCGCGAGCGCCGCGCAGAGCACGTCGGTGATGCCATGCGCGCTCATCTCCGGTGCGAGGTCGTAGGTGGCCACCTTCTGGCTTGGAACGAGACGCCGCTCCTCGCCGCGGTATGGAGTCTCGACCCCACCGTTGAAGAAGTAGGTCACATGCGCGTACTTCTCGGTTTCCGCCGTCCGCAACATCGTGAGCCCCGACTCGGACACCACCTCGCCCACGATCCGCGCCATCGACTGCGGCGGAAAGGCTACCGGCAGCCCAAACGTCTGGTCGTAGAGCGTCATCGTGACGACATGCACCTTCGGTCGCACGCCGGCCGCAAATCCCGCGAAGCCCTCGTCGCTCAGCGCGCGTACGATCTGCCGCATCCGGTCGGAGCGGTAGTTGAAGCAGATTACCGCGTCGCCATCACGTATCGGCGCGACGGGGATGCCCGCCGCGTCTACCAGCGTCGTCGGCGTGAGGAACTCGTCGGTCTCGCCACGACCATAGGCCTCTGCGACCGTGGCGAGCCCATTCGCGCTCACGGGACCCACCCCCTGGACCGTGGCGCGATACCACCGCTCGATGCGCTCCCACCGGTTGTCCCGGTCCATGCCGAAGTACCGGCCGCCGATGCTGCCCAGCACCGCGCGCCCCGTCGCATACGACAGCAACTGCTCGAGATAGCCGAGCCCAGAACGGGGCATCGTGTCGCGGCCGTCGAGCATCGCGTGAATCGCGACCCGCGGCACTCGCTCGCGCTCCGCCAGGTCGAGCAGCGCCAGCAAGTGCGTGTCGATCGCGTGCACCCCGCCAGATCCGATGAGTCCCAGCAGATGGAGCGTGCCTCCGTTGCGCGTGACATCGCGGCACGCGTCGACGAACGCAGGATTCCTGAAGAAGCTTCCGTCGGCGATCGCGCTCGAGATGCGTACGAGATCCTGCCGGACCACGCGCCCCGCGCCAAGGTTGAGGTGCCCGACCTCACTGTTGCCGATTTGGCCACACGGCAGGCCGACCGCCTCCCCCGAGGCCTCGAGCAGTGTCCTCGGCGCCGCGCTCCAGATGCGGTCCCAGGTCGGCACGCTCGCCATCGCAATGGCATTCCCTTCCCGTGCGGCGCGATAGCCCCATCCATCCAGCACCAGGAGAACGACTGGTGCGCTACGAGCCACAGCTGTCATGCGGAGCGGAATGAGGGGCAGGGGACGAACGGGGGAACGCGGAAATCTATCGGAGCGGTGTGGCTCCGACCAACCGATTGTTGTGGTCGGCACCAGAAGTGCTACTGAAGTGTACCCCCAAACTGCTCACCCACTCTCAAGCGAGTCCATGACGGACGAAACACCCCCAGCCTGGGATCCTGGCCGCCGCAAGGACGCCGAGCGCGAGCGGACGGACCGCCGGCGCGTCGGCTGGCGCGAGTTCCGCCACAGCTACCCAGGAATCGTCGCGACCATGAGCATTGCGGTCGTGATCTTTCTCGCCGTCGACGTCTGGCTCGTCGCCCGGTACCTGCGCTACCAGCGCGAAACGACTGAGCTGCGTCAATCGATGACCGAGGTCGAGCGCAACCGGACCGATGCCATCCTGTCGCAGGAGGAGAATCGCCTGAAGGTGATCGTGGAGCTCTTTAAGCGGCAGGCGAAACTGGACGAGAAGCTCCACCTCTCCATCTCGCGCGACAGCAGCGTGATGTTCCTCGAGCGCGACGGCGCGCTCCTGCGCGAGATGCCGATCACCATCGGCCC
>JBKJMP010000243.1:0-2906 GCA_046596395.1 Gemmatimonadaceae bacterium | reverse complement strand
GACGCGATCAGCATGGTGCGGCCCGGCGAAACCGCGGTGACCACGCCACCGGCGCTCACCGTTGCCACGGCTGGCGAGGCGGTGCTCCACGTCGGCGTGCCGACACCGATCGGCGCGCTGCTCTGGTCGAGGCCGGCGACGGATGCATCCGCGCTCTGTCCCACCGGAATGGTGTCGGCTGACAGCGAAACCCTCACCACCGTCAGAACCGGCGTCGAGACTGTTTAGGGGCCGTGCGGTCTGCGACTGTCGTCACCCGTGAGCGGGCGGCGCGCAGCGACCATGCTATGTCAGTACAACGGACATTGCCACTCGGCCGTTGCGACGCGATGTTCCGCGCGCCCACGATCGTCATTCCACCCGCTCCGCGTTCGCCCATCATGAAGCAGTCCGTTGGAGTCTTCGCGCTACCTGCCGCGCTGCTGCTGTTGATACCCGCCGCCGTGCCTCGCGAAGATCCTCCCCTGCGCGGCTACACGACGGCAAGCTCCAGGATCCAGCGCGAATGGGAAACGAAGTTCCGCGCCATTCCCGATCCGGCCCGGATGCGCGAAGCCATGCGCCGGCTCACGCTGCGTCCGCATCACCTGGGCTCTCCCTATGGGAAGGATAACGCCGAGTGGTTGCGCGCCCAGTTCGCGGCGTACGGCTTTGAGGCCACGATCGAGCGCTTCGATGTGTTTTTCCCCACGCCGGTCACCCGCGTGCTCGAGCTGGTGGCGCCGACGAAATTCACGGCGCGGCTCGAGGAGCCCGCCCTGAAGGAAGACCCCACCAGCAACCAGAAGAATGAACAGCTCCCCACGTACAACGCATACTCCGCTGATGGCGACGTGACCGCGCCGCTGGTGTACGTGAACTATGGCGTGCCCGCCGACTACGAAACGCTCGAGCGGCATGGCATCTCGGTGAAAGGCGCCATCGTGATTGCGCGCTACGGGGGCTCGTGGCGCGGGATCAAGCCGAAGGTCGCCTACGAGCATGGCGCGGTTGGCGCGCTGATCTACTCCGACCCCAGGGACGACGGCTTCGGCGCCGGCGAGACGTATCCGGCGGGCCCATTTCGCCCCAGGGACGGCGTGCAACGCGGCAGCGTGCTGGATATGCCGCTGTATCCCGGCGATCCACTCACGCCAAACATCGGCGCGGTTCCCGGAGCAGCGCGACTGGATCGGAGGGATGCGGTCACGATCATGAAGATCCCCGTGATGCCCATCTCGTACGCCGACGCGCAACCACTCCTTGCGGCGCTTACGGGGCCGCAGGCCCCGCCAGCATGGCGCGGTGGACTGCCCATCACCTATCGCCTGGGACCCGGCGCCGCGCGTGTGCATCTGAAGGTGTCCTTCGACTGGAAGCTCACCCCGCTGTACAACGTCGTTGCCCGCCTCCCCGGCTCCACGCATCCCGACGAATGGGTGTTGCGTGGCAATCACCACGACGGCTGGGTCAACGGCGCAGAAGATCCCATCTCGGCGATGGTGGCCGAGTTGGAGGAAGCGCGTGCGCTCGGCGAGCTGGTGAAGCAGGGGTGGCGGCCGAAGCGCACGATCGTCTATGCGGCCTGGGATGGCGAGGAGCCGGCCCTGCTGGGCTCCACCGAGTGGGTGGAGCAGCATCTGGCGGAGCTGCGGCAGAAGGGCGTGTTCTACCTGAACACGGACGGCAACGGACGCGGAATGTTCAGCGTGGAGGGCTCGCACTCGCTCGAGCGGTTCGCGAATGAGGTCGCACGCGACATCATCGATCCGGAGACGCACGGGTCGGTTGCAGCACGGGAGCGTGCATCGCGCGTCGTCCGCGGCAACAAGGAGGCGCGCTCGCGGAGCGACCTGCGCATCGGCGCGCTCGGCTCCGGCTCCGATTTCACGCCCTTCCTCCAGCATGCGGGCATCCCCACTCTCAACGTCGGCTTTGGCGGCGAGGACGACGGCGGCATCTACCACTCCATCTACGACAGCTTCCACTGGTACACGAACTTCAGCGATACGTCGTTCGTCTACGGACGCGCGCTCGCGCAGGCCGCGGGCACCATGATCATGCGGGTGGCGAACGCCGACGTGCTACCTGAGGAATTCGGCAACCTGTCCGAGACGGCGCGCGGGTACCTCGTCGAGCTCAAGACGTTGCGCGACGAGACGGCGACACAGATTGAAGAGGTCAATCGACAAATCGCCGAGGGTGCGTTCGCGCTGGTGAATGACCCGAGGCGTCCCACCAGGGCACCCAAGCCGGCGGCGCCTGCGCCAATCCTCAACTTCTCGCCGTTGGACAACGCCCTGGTTGAACTCGACACCGCAGCGGCACGGTTCGAGAAGGCGTACGGTCTCCTGGCCGCTGCCAATGCAGCGGCCGCGTCGCTGGCGCCCGTCAACGCCCTGCTCCGCCAGAGCGACCAGGTGCTGTTGCTTCCGGGCGGACTACCGAGGAGGCCATGGTATCGGCATTCACTGTACGCGCCGGGCCTCTACACCGGCTATGGAGTGAAGACCATGCCGGGGGTGCGCGAAGCCATCGAGCAGAAGGACTGGAAGCTGGCCGACGCGGAGATCGTGCGCCTTGCCGCCGCGCTGTCGCGCGAGAGCGATCTCATCACGCGCGCGGCGGCGCTGCTCGCGCACGCCCTGAGCTTCAAGCCGATTCCATGAGCGTCGTATCTGGTGATGTTTCGTCGCGTACCCCAACGGCTTGACGTGTAGTGCCGGCGCACTACATTGCAGTGCATGGACGCACAACTCACCCTCCGCGTACCCGCCGACCTCGCGCGGCGTGTCGCCGCGCGCGCGCGTGCGACTGGCGTGAAGCGCTCGCAGGTCGTGCGCGAAGCACTGCAGGCGTTTCTCCTGACTGCACCAGAGGCGCCGCGCACTGCCTCCGTGCGCTTCACGCCAGTCGCACGCGCGCGC
>JBKJMP010000509.1:0-3164 GCA_046596395.1 Gemmatimonadaceae bacterium | reverse complement strand
GCCCGTCGGCGTCTCCACCGGCAGCCCAACGCCGATGGCGGCTGCCATCGGCTCGGCAACCATGAACACTTCCTTGGCGCCGGCGCCGAGTGCGGAGTCGCGCACCGCGCGTCGCTCCACTTCGGTGATGCCACTCGGCACGCACACGATCACGCGCGGCTTCACCTTGAAGACGTGATTGTCGATGATGAGCTTGAGGAAGTAGCGCAGCATCTTCTCGGTCACGTCGAAGTCGGCGATGACGCCGTCCTTCATCGGCCGCACGGCGATCACGCCCTCTGGCGTGCGGCCGAGCATGCGCTTGGCTTCGAGGCCGACGCCCTTGATCTGCTTCGTCTCACGATCGAGCGCGACGACCGAGGGTTCGTTGAGCACGATTCCCTCGCCCTTCACGTAAATGAGCGTATTGGCCGTTCCGAGGTCGACTCCAATCGCGTTCGCGGGGAATAGACTCCCCCCTTTTCCAAAAAAGGGCCAGCGCATCAATCCGGGGTTGGGGCGCTCGAACCGATTGCAGAGAACGAGCCGTACGTGTGACGGGGCCGAAACACCGAAAGCTACTCGGCGCGCCTATGTGGGGCAATGCGTTGTCTTTTCACAACCTACGCGATTCTTGCGGACTCGTCGGACAAGGTCGACTTATGTCCAGATTGGCCATAAAAAGGGCACCCATGTCGGTCCCGGGGTGCCCTCGTCAGTTCCTCTCGTCCTCTCGTCCTCTCCTCCTCTCGTCCGGCTGCCCGGCCGTCAGGCCAGGAACTGCGCAGGCTCGTGGAACTCCATCCCGAACGCTTCGGCGACGCCCTCGTACGTCACCTTGCCCTGGGCGACGTTCAGCCCCTTGAGCAAGGCAGGATTGTCCCCCAGCGCCTTTTTCCAGCCCTTGCCGGCGAGCTGCAGCGCGTACGGGAGCGTGGCGTTCGTGAGCGCCAGCGTGGACGTGCGCGGCACCCCGCCCGGCATGTTCGCCACACCGTAGTGGATCACGCCATCGACCACGTAGGTCGGGTTCTCGTGCGTCGTCGCATAGATCGTCTCCACGCAGCCGCCCTGGTCGATGGCGACGTCCACGATCACCGAGCCCGGCTGCATCGTCGCGAGGTCTTCCTTGCGAATCAGGCGCGGGGCCTTGGCGCCCGGGATCAGCACGCCGCCCACGACGAGGTCGGCCGTCTTGATCTGCTCGAGGATGTTGTGGCGGTTGGAGTAGATGGTCTGCACGTTCGCCGGCATCACGTCGCTCAGGTAGCGCAGGCGCTCGAGCGAGATGTCCAGGATCACGACCTTGGCACCCATGCCAGCCGCCATCTTCGCCGCATTGATGCCAACGATGCCGCCGCCGAGGATCACCACCTTGGCCGGCGCCACGCCCGGCACGCCGCCGAGCAGCACGCCACGTCCGCCGTACAGCTTCTCGAGGTACTTTGCCCCCTCCTGCACCGCCATGCGGCCCGCCACCTCCGACATTGGCGTCAGCAGCGGAAGCTCGCGCGTGGGCAACTCGACCGTCTCGTAGGCGACGCAGATCGCGCCGCTGTCGAGGTGCGCCTGTGTCAACGCCAGGTCGGCCGCGAAGTGGAAGTACGTGAAGATCAGCTGGTCCTTCCGCATGTGCGGCCACTCGACCTTGATCGGCTCCTTCACCTTCATGATCATGTCGGCGTCCTTCCAGACCGTGGCTGCATCCGGGGCGATCTTCGCGCCCACCAAGAGGTAGTCCTCGTCGGAGAAGCCGCTGCCGAGACCGCCGCCCGTCTCCACCAGCACCGAATGGCCCGCACCGATCAGCGACTCCGCGCCGGCCGGTACGACCGCGATGCGATTTTCGTTCGTCTTGATTTCCTTCGGCACGCCTATCTTCATCGGGCGAATCTCGTGTGGACGGTGATGGAAAAACCGGGTGCTAAAGCTCGTCGCCCGGACCGAGCGACACAACGGTCTGCCTGCCGGGCCCAAAGAACTCCTTCGCCACCTCGGCGACTTCCTGCTCGGTCACCCCATCGACGAGCGCAAGCATCTCGTCGAGTGACCGGTATGGCTCGCCATACAACTCCACGCCAGCGCAGCGGTACATCCTGGCGCTCACGCTTTCGAGCGAGAGGGTGATCTGCCCCTTGAGCTGGCTCTTTCCCATCGCGAGCTCCTCGATGGGCAAGCCGTTCGCCGCCACGGTCGACAGCTCCGTCTCGATGGCCTCGAGCGCCTCGCGGGCCGTGTCCGGACCAGTGCCGACGTACACGCCGTGGAGCCCCACGTCGGCATGGAACGACTGGAACGTGTACACGGCATATGCCAGGCCCAGTTCCTCACGCACGCGCTGGAACATGCGCGAGCTCATCCCGCCGCCCAGCAGGACGCTGAGCAGCACCATCGCATGACGACGCGGGTCGCCGTGCGCCATCGACGGGCTCCCGACGACGATGTGCGTTTGCGCTCCATCACGCTTCACGTGCGTGCGCGCCGGCGCGAGCGACACGGGCGTGGGGACGATCAGGCGCGCTGCATCGCCAGGCCGCTCCTCGAGCCATCCGGTGCGCTCGAGCGTGGCGAGCAATGCGTCGTGATGCACGTTCCCCGATGCCGCCACGATGAGCTGCGACGGATGATAGGCGCGCGCGTGCAGCTGCTCGAGATCCGCCACGCGCAGCGAAGACACCGTATCGCGCGTGCCGAGGATCGAGTAGCCGTACGGATGTGTGCCCCACAGTGACTGGCTGTGCAGCTCGAAGACGAGGTCGTCAGGCGTGTCGTCCACCATTGCGATCTCCTCGAGCACCACCTTCCGCTCGAGATCGAGGTCGCTCTTGCGGAGCAGCGGCCGGAACACGAAGTCGCCGATCACGTCGGCGGCGATGTCGAGATGCTCATCGAGCACGCGCGCCTGATACACGGTGTGCTCGCGCGAGGTATACGCGTCCAGCGATCCGCCCAACGCCTCGAGCTCGAGGGCGATCTGCTTGGCCGACCGGCGCGCGGTGCCCTTGAACACCATGTGTTCGAGCAGGTGGGACACACCCATCTGCGCGGGATGCTCGTGCAGTGATGCGGCGCGGACCCAAGCCCCGAACGCGACCGACCGCACTCCCGGCATGTGCTCCGAGAGTACGGTCAGTCCATTGGGGAGCACGGTCCGGCGGAATCCATCCGCCGGCGTGTCACCGGAG
>JBKJMP010000492.1:0-5302 GCA_046596395.1 Gemmatimonadaceae bacterium | reverse complement strand
GGTCGATATGGGCGACGATGCAGAAGTTGCGGATATGGTCGAGCTTCACGGCGTAACGGTTCGAGACGAGGACAGCAGGCAGCCTTCAAATATAGCGGAGCGAGAGTGGAGAACTGGAAACCGGGAACAGGAAACAGGGGACAGGGAAGCAGGAAGGCGCGCGTGTCAGGTTCCTGTGACCTGTTCCCTGTGCCCTGTTCCCCGACTCCTGTCACCTGTCTACCTTGCGTACCTCATGGAGTCGCCCCACCGCGCCGACCTGTTCGACCCGGCCGCGCTGGCCACGCTTGGCCACATCGAAGTCGTCGCCCGATGGATCGTCGACGGTTTCCTCAGCGGACTGCACCGGTCACCTCGCAAGGGGTTCTCGGTGGAGTTCGCCGATTACCGTCCGTACCAACCCGGTGACGACCTCCGCTACGTCGACTGGAAGATCGCGGCGCGCGCTGACCGGTGGGTCGTGAAGCAGTACGAGGAGGAGACCAACCTCCGGGCCACGCTCGTGCTCGATGTGAGTCGATCAATGGACTGGCGTTCGAGCAACACACTCCTCACCAAGCGCGTCTACGCCGAGCAACTCGTCGCCGCGCTCGGACTGCTCCTCCTTCGTCAACGGGACGCCGTCGGCCTCATCCGCTTTGATGACGCCGTGCGCACGAGTGTCCCGCCGCGCGCGCGAACCACGCAGTGGCGGCGTCTCGTCGCCGCACTCGCCGAGCAGGCCGGCGGCCGTGCCTCGGACCTCGCTACGGCACTCGGCCAGGCCGCGCGTCTCGTCACGCGGCGCGGCATGGTACTTCTCGTCACCGACCTGCTCGTTGACCCCGAACCCGTGCTCACGGCCCTCCGCGGACTGCGCGCGGCAGGACACGACGTCATCGTCTTTCATGTGATGGATCCCGCGGAGCGCGAGTTCGGCATGACCGGCGAGGCGCAGTTCACCGATCCGGAATCGTCGCTCGCGGTGCCAGCCTCCGCGTCCGATGTCCGCGCCGCGTACCACGAGACCGTCACCGAGGTGCTGACCGAGTGGCGGGAGGCGCTCGCGGCCATGGGCGCGTCGCACGAGCTCGTGCTCACTGACCAGCCCTACACCATGCCGCTGCGCCGTGCCTTCGACGCGCGCCAGCGCCGCCCATGAGCTTTCTCGCTCCTCTCTTCCTGCTGCTCGGCGCCGCTGCGGCAGTGCCGCTGCTCCTTCACTTGCTGCGTCGCAACATCGCGGCAAAGGTCGACTTTCCCGCCGCGCGGTATCTCCAGCGCGCGGAGCAGGAGCACAGCCGGTCGTTGCGCATCCGCAACCTGCTGTTGATGCTGCTGCGCGTCCTGCTGATCCTCGCGATCGCAGTCGCCGCCGCGCGCCCCTTCGTTGCCGCGTTTGGGGTGGGCCACGGACCGACCGCTGTCGCTGTCGTCCTCGACAACTCGCTGTCTACGACCGCAGTGACTGGTGGCGCGCCCGTCTTCAACCTGCTGCGCGATGCCGCGAGTGCGGTGCTGCTCGCGAGCACGCCGAGTGACCGCCTGTGGCTCGTGACCGCGGACGGCCGGCTGCGCGGAGGCACGCGCGAGGCCCTGCTGGCAGAGGTCGCGCGCACCGTTCCCGTTCAGGGCGGCGGTGACCTGCCGCTTGCGCTTCGGCGCGCCGCAGCCGCGGTGCAGGAGAGCGCGCTGCCAGCGCGTATGGTCGCGGTGGCAACCGACGGGCAGCGCACCGCATGGGCGGCGTCGGCGCGGGTCGATGTGCCCGTCGCGCTTTACGTGCCCGACGGCCAGCCACCGCGCAATCGCGCCGTGCTCTCCGCCGACGCTGAGCCCGTTCGATGGACGCCACGCGGAACGATCACAGCGCGCGTCGCGGCGGGCGACTCCGTCGGCTATCGCGTCCTCATTGGCGAGCGCACGCTTGCACGCGGCGCGGTCTCGGGCGGTGAACCCGTGCAACTCCGCGTTTCTCCCCCGGAACGCGGGTGGCAGGCGTTGCGCGTGGAACTCGAGCCCGACGACTTCGCGGCCGACGACGCACGTCACACGGCGGCGTGGCTCGGTCCGGCCCCCGGCATCGCCGTCGATCCGTCTGCAGGTCCGTTTGTCGCTGCCGCCATCACCACCCTGGTCGGCGACGGCCGAGCCTCTGTCGGCAACGACGTCCGGCTCGGCGCTGCCGACGCCGTTTCCACGCTTCCCGCCCTCATGACCCCACCCTCCGATGCCGTGCGTGTCGGCGCGGCCAATCGTACGCTCGCTCGACTGGGCATTCCATGGCAGTTCGGTGCTGTCGAGACGTCACCCGCCATCGCCCGCGGCGGGCGCCTCGACGGCGTGAGCGTCGCATCACGCTTCAAGCTCGTCCGCGAAGGCACTGCCGTGACCGACACCGTCGCCACCGCGGCGGGTGAGCCATGGATCGTCGCCGGGCCAGGGTACGTGTTGCTCGCGTCGCGCATCGATCCCATGGCGACGACGTTGCCAGTCAAGGCCGCGTTCGTGCCGTGGCTCGCCGACATGATCTCCTTGCGCCTCGGCGCACCCGCCGGCGACGTCGGCGCCCCCATCGCCACTTGGCCCGGCGCACAGGTGCGGCTGCCCGCAGGCGCGGACGCCATCGAGAGCCCTTCAGGTGCGCGACGCTCCGTGAACGCCGATCGGATCAATGCGCCCGACGAACGCGGCGTGTGGTTCATCCTGCGCGGCGCGCGCCGCGTTGGCACGATCGTGGTGAATGCATCAGCCGAAGAATCGGCGCTCGCGCGTACGCAGGCTGGTGCGCTCGCGCCCCAGCTCGCGGGCGCCCGTGGCCGCGCGGCCGCGACTGCGAGCGGATGGGTGAGCGAGACGTACTCGGCGGGAACCCGGCGTCCCGCCGCCACGCCGCTCCTGATCCTCGCGCTCCTGCTGCTCTCCGCCGAAGCGATTGCGCTGCGCATGTCTCGCTCGAAAGCGGCATAAGTGGCCCTCCCCAGTCTGCTCGACGCGCTGGAGCGCCTGCCGGCCTTCGCGCGGGTGTTCAACACACTGCCCGCCCCGGCGCGCACGCTGAAGCTCGCGGGGCTTCCCGGCTCCTCCGACGCTGCGGTCGTCGCGGCACTCGCCCGCCGCCTGCCGACGCGGTTCATCGTTCTCGTCGCCGACGGGGTGCCGCAGGCCGAACGCCTGCTCGCTGACCTCCACACGCTGCTCGATGAGACGCCCGTCGCGCTCTATCCGCCGCGCGAGGGGTTTGGTGAGCTCGAGCCACACGTCGAAGTCGCAGGCGAGCGCGCCGAGACGCTCGAGCGGCCCAGCCGCGGCGAGATTCGCGTGCTGCTCACGACACCACGCGCGTTGCTCGAGCGCACCCGTCTCCCCGCGGCGCTCGCCGATTTACGAATCGAGCTTCGCAAGGGGGACGTCCGCCGTCCGCGGGAGCTTGCCGAGCATCTCGAGCATATTGGTCTCGAGCGCGTACCGATGGTCGAGGATGTCGCGCAGTTCTCGCTCCGCGGCGGCATCCTCGACGTCTACTCGTTCGGCATGACGGAGCCCGTCCGCATGGAGTTCTGGGGCGACGAGATCGAGGACATGCGGCACTTCGAGCTCTCGTCGCAGCGCTCCACGCGCGCGGTGGATTTCGCCGTCGTGCTGCCGATCGATGGACAGGTCAAGGAGGACGCGGGACTCGGCGAGCGACTCTCGATCGCCGCCCTGTTCCTGCCCGACACGCTGCTCGTCTACCCGGCCGGCTCGCACCTCCTGCCCGAGTTCAAGCGCACGTGGGACGAAGCCGCGCACCACCTGGAGCTCGCGCGACGACGCGGCGAGGACGCGGACTCGCGCGAGGAGCTGTTCGAGATCCCCGAGCGTGCAGCCGCGGCGATGAGCCAGTTCGGCACCGTGCGTATCGTCGATGCCGCGGCCGAAGAGGCGGACGTGGTCTTTCCGCTGGTTGCACCGGATCCCATCGACCGTGACATCCGGCGGCTTCGGAGCCTCGTGCGCGACGGCGTTCCCACGATCATCCTCTGCGACAACGAGGGGCAGTGCGAGCGTCTCGACGAGTTGCTCAACGAGGATACCCGCGATCCCTCGCCCGCGGCGTTGGTCGTCGGTGCGCTGGGCGGTGGATGGGTGCTCCCCGTTGGGGACCGGGAGCGCGGCATGCGCGTGCTCACGGACCACGAGATCTTCCGTCGCGAGCGTCGCGTGCGCCGCGCGCGTCGCTACGTCAGCGGCGGCGTCGATTCGCTCGCCCTCAAGCTCGGCGATTTCGTCGTCCACCTCGAGCATGGCGTCGGCATTTATCGCGGCATCGACACGATCTTCGTCGGCCAGGGCACGGTCGAAGTCGCCGTCATCGAGTACGAGGGCGGCGACCGGCTGAACGTCCCGCTGTATCGCATCGACCAGGTCGAGCGGTACCGCGCCGCCGACACCGTCGACTCGGACTCGCCGCCCCCTCGGCTGCATAGGCTCGGGGGCAAGCGATGGGCGCAACAGCGCGACCGCACGCGCGCCGCCATCCAGGAGATGACCCTGGAGTTGCTCGAGCTGTATGCGCGTCGCAAGGTGGCGTCGCGGCCGCCGCACGTCCCCGACACCGCATGGCAGCGGCAGCTCGAGAGCAGCTTCCTCTTCGAGGACACTCCAGATCAACGGAAGGCCACGGATGACGTGAAGAAGGACATGGAGAGCACGCGCCCGATGGACCGCTTGCTCGTGGGTGACGTGGGGTACGGCAAGACGGAGATCGCCGTGCGCGCCGCCTTCAAGGCTGTGCAGAGCGGACGTCAGGTCGCCGTGCTCGTGCCCACGACGATCCTCGCCGACCAGCATGCACGCACGTTCGAAGAGCGGCTCGCCGACTTTCCGATTCGCGTGGCGGTGATGAGCCGCTTCCAGTCGGCGAAGGAGCAGGCCGTGACCCTTGCGGAGCTGGCTGCAAGGAAGGTGGACATCGTCATCGGGACCCATCGGCTCCTCAGTCCCGACGTGAAGTTCGCAGACCTCGGCGTCATCATCGTCGATGAGGAGCATCGCTTCGGCGTGAAGCACAAGGAGCGCCTCAAGCAGCTCAAGCTCGAGACAGATGTGCTCACGCTCACGGCCACCCCGATCCCACGCACGCTCCACCTGTCGCTTGCCGGCCTACGCGACATGACCTTGATGCAGACGCCCCCGCGCGACCGCTCACCGGTGCTCACATTCGTGGAGCCCAGCGACGACGGCCTGATCGACGAAGGCATCTCGCGCGAGCTGGATCGCGGGGGCCAGGTGTTCTTCGTGCACAATCGCATCGAGACGATCGTCGCGAACGCCGACCGCA
>JBKJMP010000579.1:0-2974 GCA_046596395.1 Gemmatimonadaceae bacterium | reverse complement strand
AACACCACTTTCAGCGGCGAGCCCGCACTCCCGAAGACGCGGACGTCGAGCCTCGTCTTGCGCGCTCGCATCTCGGCCGGGAGCCCCGCGTAGCTGGCGCGCGCGCGCTCCAGGAGCGCAGCCTCCGAGGAGCGGATGACCTTCCACCCGTCGCCAACCGCGATGCGGGCCGGCAGCGCGATCGCCTGCCTGAGGACGGCGCCATGGGTGATCGTACGCACCTCGCCGATGCTGAAGCCGACCGCCGCTCCCCCTCGCGCGCCCGGCTCCTCGAAGCCGACGCCATCACCGACGAGCAGCGGCGTGCAGACGTCAACGATCAGCTCGCGTCCCTGATGTGCGACCACGACGCCGAGTTCGCGGCCGCGATTGTCGGGATGGTCGCGCGTGATGTAGTCGCGTCCCGCTCGGCCGCCGTACATGCCGCCGGTGAAGCCGCGGCTGTAGATCTGCGCGAGTGGTTCGATCTCGACCGGCGCGGGCGGTGTGCGATCGCCGGCAGCGATGCGATCGAGGAAGGTGCGGTAACCGCTCGTCACGGTCGCGACATACTCCGGACGCTTCTTTCGCCCTTCCACCTTCAGGCAGCTCACGCCTGCGTCCGCGATGCCCTGCAGATGCTCGGCGGCCGACAGATCCTTCGCCGAGATGAGGAAGCCGCGGTCGAGCTCCTGTCCGGTCTCGACGTCGTCGAGCACGTAATCCTTTCGGCAGGACTGCGCGCACGAGCCACGATTGGCGCTCCGCTCGGAGATCATGCCCGACATGAAGCACTGCCCGCTATACGCGATGCACAGCGCGCCGTGGATGAACGTCTCGAGCCCGAGCTCGGGCACGGCCGACTTGATGGCGCGAATGTCCTCGAGGGTGTTCTCGCGCGCGAGCACCACGCGGTCGATGCCGAGCCGCTGCATGACGCGCGCGCCACTGGCGTCGTGCACGGTCATTTGGGTGGAGCCGTGGATCTCGAAGCCGGGATAGACCGCCTGGATGAGTCGCACGAGCCCGATGTCCTGCACGATCGCGGCGTCCACACCGCGGTCGATCGCCTCGCCGAGGAACATCAGCGCGTCAGCAAGCTCTGAGGGCTTGAGCAGGATGTTCAGCGTGAGGTAGATGCGACGCCCGCGCTCGTGCGCGAGGCGGCATGCCTCGCCGACCTCGTCGAGAGTCAGCTGTGCTCCCTCGTCCCGGGCATTGAAGCGTTCGGCGCCGAGGTAGACGGAGTCCGCCCCGTTCGCGAGCGCGGCACGGACGGCGTCGAGCGAACCGGCGGGCGCAAGCAATTCGGGAACGGCGAGGAGCGTCATAAGTGGTGAAACCTAACGGCTTACGGGGCTGGATTGCAGCCGCGCGACGTCGTTCAGGATGGCGACCCTTTGGGTTGCAGCGGCGGGGGCCGGTGGGGTCAGAGTGGTCGAGGAGTTGGGGTCAGAGTGGTCGCGGGATTGGGGTCAGAGTGGTCGAGGAGTTGGGGCCAGAGTGGTCGAGTCCGCGCTCTTCGCATAGGCAAGCCGAGTCTGTGCATAGGCAAGCCGAGTCTGTGACTAAGGGTTCGGAGAGTCGGTTACGGAGTACAAGCCGGCTCGAATCAGCCCCCACCCTGCACTTTGAGTCTGACCCCAAAACGCGCCCCACTCTGACCCCAAACGCATCCCACTCTGACCCCAAACGCGCCCTGACCCCAAACGCGCCCACCGTTTACGGAAACCTGGATGGGCGTGCTCGCGCGCGCGCGGCCAGCCGTGCGGTCGATGAAGAAGCCAGGGCGCAGCCGCTGCACGGCATCGTACGCCGTCAGTCCTGCGATCGACGGGTCGGACGGGCTGATCAGGTGCGCAGGCATGCAACGAGGATCAAACGCGCGGCGCGTCATGTGTCCTCGCGCTCCTCGGTCTCGGGCGGTACTTCACCGACCCATCGCTTCGGCACCAAACGCAGCAGCAGCGCAACCGCGAGGACCGCCATGCCGGCGACGCGCGTCTGCTCGTTCTCGACGCGGTATCCATAGCCCCACACGACGATGCCTATCACCATGAGCACCAGGCGGGCCGCCAACAGCTTCGTCATTCCGACCTCCGTCTCCGCTCCATGAACTTTCGCAGCCCGGACTTGAAGTCCTCCGTCGCGCGCGATTCCACGTTGGTGACCACGCCTGCCGCGATGCCATCCTCGAATGAGAGCGCATCGTTCTTGTGGAACAACCATTTCGTGAGCGCCAGCGACGTCGGCGGTGACTGGCCGATCTGCTCGAGCGTCGCGTTGATCTCGTCGTCGAAGGTGGCGGCTGGTACGACGCGACTCACGAGCCCGATGCGCTCGGCCTCCTCCGCGCTGATGATCCGGCCGGTGATCACGAGATCGGCGGCGTGCTTCTCCCCGACCGCGCGGCGCAGCATGGCCATCGCCATCGCCGGAACGAAGCCCGCGCGCACTTCGGGGAACCCGAACTCCGCGTCCTCGTGCGCGAGCACCATGTCGCACGCCAGCGCGAGGCCCGCTCCGCTGGCGAGCGCGCGGCCGCGCACGGTACACACGACCGGCTTCATCAGCGCCCGAATCGCGAGAAGCACGCGCCCGAAGGCCTCCGCATCGGCGCGGTGGGCGTCGTTGCCGGCATCCAGTGTCTCACCGAGGGCCACGAGATCCGCGCCGGCGCAGAAGTCGGTACCGTCGGCACCGAGGTGAATCACGCGGCAGATCGGATCCGACTCGAATTGCGCGAGCGAGGCGAACAGCTCGTCCGCCATTTGCCGGTCGAGCGCGTTCCTCCGGTCGGGGCGCGCGAGGATGATGCGTCCGACCGCGCCGTCACGCAGCAGCCGGACGCGGCTCATGCCCCTGGCGCGGCGGGGAGTCCGAGCGCCGCGGCGCGATCGTCGGGGACGTCGAGCACCATGCGCAGCATCGCCGTCGAGTACCCCTTGCCCTGTGCGCCGGTCTTGAGGGACAGGGTGCCGCCGCCGTCGAGCGC
>JBKJMP010000414.1:0-3215 GCA_046596395.1 Gemmatimonadaceae bacterium | reverse complement strand
CCTCGGCGAGGTTGCCGAACTGCGGGGAGGCGGCGACCCGTGAGGGGCACCTCGGCGCCGTAGACCAGCTTGTTCACGAGCAGGAAGTCACCGACGAGCAGCGTGCCTTCCATGCTTCCGCTGGGAATCTTGAAGGCTTCGACGACGAAGGTGCGGAGCGCCAGGAACAGCGTGAGGGAGACGGTCCCGATCTTCGCCCACTCCCAGAGGAACGCAAAACTCGCGCGCCTCCGGTTCACGTGCTGCAACGCCTCGAGCTTGCGCTCGGGCGTAATCATGCGAGGGGGTGTGATGGGCTCTGACGCTTCGGGCATATCCACAGTGCAATTAAGCCCGCCCCCCGGAGCCCAGCAAGCGCTCGCATGCTTGGTCTCGGCGAGCACAGCCCGCGAGCCCCACGACTCGATATCGACGGCGATCGTGTTCGAATCAGGCGCCACGATCCAAGCAGCCCGTGAATAGCGGATTGTTCTTCTCGTCGAGCGGAATGATCCAGTTCACATCGGCTCCGTACGTGCCGCCCTTGTGGAAAGGACCCGTGGGAAACACGGCGCTCTGCACGCGACCATACTGTCGAACCAACCGTCGCAGGTCGCCCAGTCGGTGCGCGGTGAACCACATCGTATACGCGCGCTCCTTGAACAGAAGGTCGACGCGCTCGTCGCCCGATGGCGGAAGTGCGAGCGCAGCGAGACCGTGGAGCGCGCGCACTTCGTTGATCCTGGCGAGGTATGTCGTCTGGTCGCCGCGCCGCTGTGCCGCCTCGGCCTCGATCAGCCTTGCCTCCGTGCCCGCGGCGAGCGGAATTGGCGACTCGCGGAGTGGGTACTTGTCCTGATAGTACATCGCCGTGATCCCGTCGAAACCGACCGCACTGGGGCTGGGCCGAACCTGAGGAGTGCGCGGATCGCCGTCGGACCGGTATGGCAATCCGGTGCCTCCTTCCTTCTCGGACGCAGAGTACCGGCGGCTTGTTCGCTGAAGTACCCACACCGCGTTGTTCTCTCGAGCGGTATTGATCGAATACCATATGCGATACACGAAGTTCGTGGGAACGCTGGCAACGGCGGTCGCAGCCTCTTGAAACCGACCGGCGTTCAGCAGGGCGCGTCCGCGGCCGATCGACGCGAGATTCCGCTGCACGGCTTGCGGCGGCGCCACGGAGGATCCGGCGACGATCAGCGCGGAGTCGAACTTCGCCAAGGCGTCGGACCACAGTTCCACCGTGGAGCGGGGAGGTCCGTACTCGATCACGCCGGTTTCCGTCAGCGTGCTGAGGGGTACTCCGGAGCAGAAGTTCTCGGCCATCAGGACGATCGCGTATCCAGCCAGGCTCGTCGCCTCCGCGCGCCTGACGTCATTCGGAAATCCCAGCGTCACAAACCGGTTGCTCGCGAAGTCGGCCGCCGCACGTCCTTTCTGAATCTCGCGAAAGGTCTCGGCGACGAGCGTATTGTCCTCCGAGATCTGACGCTGGTCCACCTGGTTTCGGGTGCCGAACGTATCCGAGCTGTGGGACTCATCGGTGAACAGCGCAACCAACTGCACCTGGTCTACTTCGCCCTGGTTGCCGGCGTACGCCGTTCCGAAATCGCCCACAGCGCCGGCATGAATGGCCGGAAGCGCTGCGGCTCCCCGCAGTGATTCCGGGGACGCCACCTCGATATCGGCGACGTCGAGGACCCGATCGGCATCGCACCCGACTATCACGAGTGCGAGTACGGTCTTCCGTCCCAGGGACCAGAACAAACCGTCGCGCGCGCCGATCGCGTCGCGGAGAACGGCTCCTTGGGGACGCCTCATCGCCTGGGTCTCCGGCTAGAAGGTGAGGTCGATGCGACCAACCCAGTATCGCACCAGGGGTTGTGTCAGGAATTCAGCCGTGCTGAAGTTCGAAGCAGACGTGGCATTCAACTCGGGATCGAGACCCTTGTAGCGTGTCCATGTGCCGAGATTCCGGCCGGCAACCGTGAAGCTGACCGCGCCGGCGTGCAGCGCACGCGCCGCGATGGCAGGCGCGTTGAGCGTGATCGCGAGCTCGCGCCATTTCCAGAAGCTTGCATCCTCGAAGTAGTCGCCTCTCGCGCCCATGAACGTGGCGATGGCGCGGGCCTGGTCTGCCAACGGAGCGTTCTGGCTCTGAACCGCGAAGCACTGATTCGGCGGAGCGTTGCACCGAAACTGTTCCGTCTGATTGAAGAGCACCATGCCGCCACGATGATGGATCAGTGCGCGCGCTCGCAGCCAGCGCCCGAGCGACAGCATGGGCGCAAGCGTGACTTCGTCTTCACCGAGGGGATTGCCGGCGAATACTGCCGAGTCGGTGAGCACGATCTCGCAGGCCGGCCCGCCCGTGATCTGCGGGTTTGCCACCACACCGTAGGTCGGGCAATTCACGCGGCTGATCATGCCGTCGCCATTGCGGTCCGCAAACGAGATGATCCTGCGGCCGAAGTACGCGCCGAGCGGATAGCCATTCTGATGACGCTGGCCATCGCCGGAACCAAAAAGGATCGGGAGCACCGGGTTTCCCAGCACATCGCTGCCCAGTCCCACCACCTTGTTCTCGTTGTGTGACCCGAAGACCGACAGGCTGACTCCGAACCGATCGACGTCGAACGGCCTGACATTCAGCATGTACTCATACCCGTCGTTGTCCACTCGTCCCAGGTTCACCACCTGTGCGGTCGTTGCACCCACGGAGGGTGCGAGGCGGCGCGCGATCAAGGCGTCGTTCGTATTGCGCTTGTACCGCTGGACCTCCACGCTCACGCGATCACCAAGGAAGCTCGCATCGAGCCCGAACTCCAGCTCCCGCGTGCGCTCCGGCCTGAGGTCAGGATTGCCCGTACCACCGAGCGTGATTCCGGACACTTCAACCCCTTCGATGTTGACGGCGACCGGGTTGAAGAACTGATCCGCCTGCCGATAGTCCGGGCGCTGTCCCGATTCGCCGTAGGCTGCACGAAGCCGAAGTAAACCAAGCCATGCTGACTTCGGGAAGAATGGTTCTTCGTTGATGACCCATGAAAGCTGGAGTGACGGATAGTTCACCAGCGGCAGATCCCTCCCGAAATTGCTGTTCCTGTCAGCGCGCACGGCCGCGCTGAGAAACAATCGGTCGCGCCATTCGAAGCGCTGCTGGAACGTGTACCCCAGCGAAACGATGTCGCTCTGCGACTCGCCGACAGTGACCCGCTCTGACGTGCCTCCCA
>JBKJMP010000247.1:0-5126 GCA_046596395.1 Gemmatimonadaceae bacterium | reverse complement strand
TGCTCGAGTCGTGAGTGAGCGGTACGTACCCTCGCTCGTGCTCGCGGTGGGTGAGTCGGCGGGTGGCGTCGTGCTGCTCGAGGGACGGGAGGCGGGGAGGGCGTACTTGTGCCGCGGCAACACGTGCGATGTGCCGGCGAGGTCGGTCGAGATGCTCGCCGCTCAACTCGATGCGCTGCGTGCACCTATCGGATCAGCTCCCGCGTTTCCGCCCTGAGCCGCGGTCGAGACTGCGTGCCGTTCGATTGATCGTCATCCGCGTGATGTGACGGGCGGATCGTCGCATGTGGCTCTGGTTGCTCCGTTCATGCGCGAGGAACTAACCCACGCGCTGTCCGGAGGCCCGCCCACTCACAACTTCTATGCATCAATGGGCCTCTTGCTCGGGACGGGCGCCAAGGGCAGCTTTCAGACATGGGCCAGCCCGCGTTCGATTACCTGAGTCTCAGCATTGAAGAGCGCCTCAAGCTCGTCGGTGATATTTGGGACAGCATCGCCGACGCCGCCAACACCTCGCCCGACGTATTGCCGCTGACAACGGCCCAGATTGCAGAACTGGACCGTCGTCTCGCGCATGCCGACGCCCATCCCGAAGATTCCGTTCCAATGGACGAGGTGATGGAGCGGGTGCGAGCCAAGGTTGAGCGGGTTGCCAAGGGGCCTGGCGCCGAGTGATCACTCGCGCTGGGCGACGGGTCGTCTGGACGTCGCCGGCGGAAGAGGACCTGACGCTCGCGGCGCTCTGGTACGGTGACCACCAGCCACGTTTCGTCGAGCCATTTCTCGAGGCCATCCGCCACGCAGCGAGTCGTGCGGCCGATTCGGCGGAGCTCTACGCGCGCGTGTGGAAGGATCTCCGCCGCGTCCTGGTCTATCGGTTTCCGTATGCACTACTGTTTCAGGAGAGCGCCACAGAGGTGCGTATTCTCGCGTGTTACCACCTACATCGCGAGCCATCATTCTGGCAATCTCGTGGCTGATGCATAACGCGACTCTATGAAATTGAAAGTCATGAGCGGCTCGCCCGTTTCGGCGTTATGCATGCGCCGAGCCACTAGAGGGTAAGCTCCCACGTCTCCGAAGTGAGCTCGTGCCCGAAGCTGGTGTGCGGTTCGGTCGCGACGATGCGATAGCCGACGTCGGTGTAAATCTGCCGCGCGGCGACGAGGACGCTGTTCGTCCAGAGCGTGATGGTGTGATAGCCAGCCTCACGCGCGAAGCGGGTGCATTCGTCCGCCAGCCGGCGGCCGATGCCGAGCCCACGCGCCGATGGGTCGACGAGCAAGAGGCGCAGCTTGGCGACCCCGGGCCGATCGGGATGGCGCACGAGGAACACGGAGCCAACGCGCTCGCCCGCACGCTCGGCGATCCAGCACCGCTCGCGACGGGCGTCGAGTGCATCGATGAAGTCGGCGACCACGTGGGCGACGAGCGCCTCGAAGCGCTCATCCCAGCGGTATTCGCGCCAGTAGATCTCACCGTGCGCTTGGACGACCCAACCCATGTCGCCGGGTACGTGGGTGCGCAGGGTGACTTCGGGCTCGGGCTGCTCCGTGAATGCGAACGCGGACTCGATGCCCTGCATGGCGCCGACGATGCGGGCGCGTCGAGCGGCGTCGAGCGGGGAGAGCATGGCTGCGGCGGATGCGGCTGCTCCGGCGTCGAGTGCGGCGAACGCGGCGCGGCCCTTCGCGGTGAGGGAGAGGTTGGCCACGCGGGCGTCGGTGGCTGAGCGCGCGCGAGAGATGAGCCGGCGGCGGGCGAGACCGGCAACGAGGCGGCTGAGATAGCCGGGATCCATCGACAACTCGGCGCCAAGCTGGCTGGCGGTGGCGGACTCGCGATGGGCGAGCTCGTACAGCACGCGGACCTCAGCCAGGCTGAAGGGGCTGGCGAGGTAGGTCTCATCGAGGGTGCCGACCAGCCGCGTGTAGAACCGGCTGAACTGGCGAACAGCGGCGACATCGGATGAACAGACGGTCACGCGAGCCTCGCGAGGCAGGTTCTTGACACTGTCAAGCAAATACTTGCCACTGTCAATAGCGCTGCACCACCATTTGCCGGTAGTCGGTCACCGGTGACCACCCCCTGAACCCGTCCTTTCGTGGACGCGCTCGAGATCGGGCCGAATCGATCCAGGTCTTGAGTGGCCGGTTGAAGGTGGTTGGTTTCGGGTCACTAACGGAACAGCGACTACGTCAACGTCAGGACCCGAAACCACCATCCCGAAACCGGCTCACCAGAAACCTGGATCGATTGTGGATGAGAGAGGGCTGTCCACGAAAAGACCGGGTATCCGGGCAGTCACCGGTAACCGGCCACCAGTCGCTCGCGCCCTTACCCCCAGAGTGCAGCCGAAGGCGGGTCTACTCGGCCGTTGGAGTAAATCAAGCCGTTCGAGCGATCCAGCTTCTGTAGTAGAGGGCCGTCGATGTCGACGAATCCGCATCGCTGCCCGACCAGAAACGCCGGCGCCATGCCGAGCGAGGTTCCGCACATGTTGCCCACCATGAGCTGCATGCCCGACGCGATCGCCGCATCACCCATCGCGATCGCCTCCGTCAACCCACCACACTTGTCGAGCTTGATGTTGATGTACCGGTAGCGCCCCGCCACCTCCGCGAGCGACGAGCGGTCGCTGCACGACTCGTCCGCGGCGAGTGGCAAGGGTGATCGCAGGCCATCGAGCTGCGCGTCCTCGTGACGCTTCACCGGCTGCTCCACCATCTCGACGCCGAGCTCCACCAGTGACGGCAGCACTCGCTCGAGAAGGTCGCGCGTCCACGCCTGGTTTGCGTCAACGGCGATCCGCGCCGACGGATGCTCCTCGCGCACCCAGCGCACGACGTCCACGTGACGTTCGGCGTCGCACTTGAGCTTGAGCAGCGGATAGTTGCGCGCCTCGCGCGCCTTGCGCCGCGTGTCGGCCTCGGTGCCGAGCCCGAGCGTGAAGACCGTCGTCAGTGGCTCGAGCCCTTTCAGCCCGGCAGTCTGCCACGCCGGCGTGGACGTCTGCTTCGCACGCAGGTCCCACAGGGCGCAGTCCACGGCGTTTCGCGCGCCGCCCGCCGGGAGGAGCGCCTGGAGGACTGCGAGCGTGCGATCCGTGACGGTGTCACCCTCCGCCGCATCGGCGAGCGCAGGAAGAACACCCTCGACCTGCGCGACGAGCATCGCCGGTGTTTCACCGTCGTAGTCCACGCCCGCGGCTTCGGCGCGGCCGACGTTCCCGCGCTCGTCCCGAAGCGTCACCACGATCGGAGAGATGTGGGTGATCGTTCCGCGCGCAATCTCGAACGGCTCCACGAGTTGCCACCGTTCGACCTCGACCGATCCCGTGATCACCCTTATGGCACCGACCAGTGCTTTACCGTGCGCCACTTCGACGGGTCGAAGATCGCGTCGTTGAGCGAGACGTCGGTCTTCACGTTGCTGTACTCCTCGATGAACACGAGCTTGCCGTCGTTGTGGATCTCCACACGCGGGGCGATCCACGCCGTGCCGCGTCGTTCGTAGTTCAGGAAGCGGACGTCCTGCATCTTCGTGCTGTCTCGCGCCGTGGGCTCGAGCATGCGCACGAAGTAGAGATGCTCCGCGTCCACCCAGAACTGCTTGCGGCGCAGGTCGCCCGGCGTGCTCGTGCCGACGACGTACATCGGGCGGCCCTCGAAGCTTGCCATGTGCGTCTTCGACAGGTCGAATCGCTCCTTGCGGAGGAGGGCCGCAGTACGGGCAACGGGGTTGGCGTAGACGTCGAAGCCGAGGAGCAGGAGTGGATTCACGGCGGGCTGGCCGCGGAGCGCACGGCCGTTCGTCACGGTGAACGCGCTGTCGCGGATGTACAGCACGCCATTGCCGCCGCTCAGGGGCTCGAAGTCGATGCGCAGCTTGCCGGGAATCTTCATCGCCTCGAGCCACGTCTGCACGCCCCACTTTCCGTCGGCGGTGAGGCGACTCGTCTTCTGCGTGAAGGTGAGCGTCGAGTACCACATGCCGTCGTAGCGCTCGCGCATCGCGGCGAGGACGGCGTCGCCCGTGGCGAGCGCTGGCGGTGCCGGGATGACGACCGGCGCGGGAGCGGCGGCGGGGGTGCGGCTGCACGCGGACAGTGCAAGGAGCGAGAACGCGACGGCGGCACGAATGATGGAATGGCGCATCACGAATACTAATTCAGGGCGGATCACGTTAGCGCGGGCAGAGGCCTGTCAGCTCCAACTGGCGATCTCGGACAGCGGTTTACGGTCAAGGTCCGGCACGGCCGCGCGGTCGGCCGGGTAGCCCACCGGCATTACCAGCATGGCCTTCTCATTGGACGGCCGCTCGAGGAGCTCCCCAAGGAATGCCATGGGATTCGGCGTGTGCGTGAGCGTGACGAGTCCCATCATGTGCACGGCGGCAATGAAAAAGCCGGCGGCAATGCCACATGACTCATGTGAGTAGTAGTGCGTGCGCTTCGACCCATCCTCACGGATGCCGTAGGCCTGTCGAAACAGGACGACGACCCACGGTGCGTCGGTGAGATGCGTCTTGTGCTCATCGGTGCCGAGGGGTGCGAGCGCCTCGAGCCACTCGGCGGGCGCCTTGCCGTTGTAGAACGCGTGCTCCTCGATCTCGGCGGCGGCGCGCATGCGTGCCTTGAGGCCGTCGTCGGACACGGCAACGAACGTCCACGGCTGCTGGTGCGCGCCGCTCGGCGCGGTGCCTGCCGTGCGGATGGCCCACTCGATGGCCTCGCGCGGAACGGGCTCGCGCGAGAAATGACGCGTGGTCCGGCGCGCGCTCATGCGTTCATGAAAGTCGTGGGCGCGAGCGAGCGATTCCTCGGCGGGAAGTCGCAGGAACTCCAGGGGGATCATGTTCGGGACGCTCATCGCGGCTGCTTGTTCAGCGCCCAGTCATACTCTGTCTCCTTCATCGTGAACGCTCCGCTTTCCAGCAGTTGTCGCTCGGCGCCCGCGGGGTAGGCCATGGCGACGAAACGGCCGATTGCCTCGCGCGATCCACCGAAATCGTCGGCGTACCACTTGAAGATCGGGCTCACGTGGAGTGTGCGCGAGGTGAGGTCCACTCGATTCTTTCCCGGCGTATCGCGAAGGAAAAGGCGCGTCTGCTGGGCCAGTTGCAGC
>JBKJMP010000656.1:0-3730 GCA_046596395.1 Gemmatimonadaceae bacterium | reverse complement strand
CTATCACGAACATCCCGACTGGTTCCGCCCCCTCTTCACCGAGCTGGAGCGCCGCGGGTTGCCGTACGTCCGACTGAACGCCGCCACGCACCGCTTCGATCCCGGGGAGCGAACGTCCCCTTACTCCGTCGTCGTGAATCGGGCGAGTCCCTCAGCGTACCTGCGCGGACATGGTCAGTCCACCTTCCACACGCTCCACTGGCTGCGGCACCTCGAGCGGCTCGGCGTCCCCGTCGTGAACGGAAGCAAGGTGTACGGATACGAACTCTCGAAAGCGACCCAGATCGACGCACTCGCGGAGCTCGGATTCCCGTATCCGCGATCGGTGGCGATCAACGATCCATCGCTCGCCGTTGCGGCGGCCGCCGACCTGCGCTACCCGGTTCTCCTGAAGGCGAACATTGGTGGCAGTGGCGCCGGCATCATCAGGTACGACACTGCCGATGCACTCGAGCGAGCAGTCTCCCAGTCCGCTATCACCCTCGGCATCGACAGCGTGGCGCTCGTGCAGGAGGCGGCCCCGCTCCGTGCAGGGCACATCACGCGCGTGGAGACGCTCGCAGGCAAGTTCCTGTACGCCATCAACGTCTATCCGGCGACGGGGTCGTTCGACCTCTGCCCGGCTGACGCATGCCAGACGACCAGCGGTGTGGAACTCGTTGGTGCGGCCTGCGCGGTGGATGCGGTCAAGAGCGGGCTCCGAGTCGAGGGGTACACGCCCCCGGCTGCCATCATTGCGCAGGTCGAGCGCATCTCGCAGTTCACGGGTCTCGACATCGGGGGTATCGAATACCTCGTCGACGATCGCGACGGCAAGCACTACTTCTACGACATCAACGCCCTCTCGAACTTCGTTGCCGATGCTCCGAACGTGATCGGGTTCGATCCGTGGACTGGCTTCGTGGACTACATCGAGCAACGCGCCGTCGGCACATTGTCGGAGGTCGCCGCATGAGCGCGACCCTGTTCGAGGAGCGGGCGGAGGCACGCGCGTCGGTCGCGCAAGCAAAGCGGATGCGGTTCGGATACTGGCTTCCGGTGTTCGGTGGCTGGCTCCGCAATGTCGACGACGAGGGGATGGACGCCAGTTGGACCTACGCGCGCCGGCTCGCGAAGCGCAGCGAGGAGATCGGCTTCGACCTCACACTCATTGCCGAGCTGTTTCTCAACGACATCAAGGGCGAGGATGCGCCCGCGCTCGATGCGTGGAGCACCGCGGCCGCGCTGGCCGCCGTAACGGAATCGCTGGAGCTGATGGTCGCCGTGCGCCCGCAGTACCATGCGCCCGCGCAGCTCGCCAAGCAGGCGGCCAATATCGACCAGATTTCCAATGGTCGCCTCTCACTGAACGTGGTGAGCGCCTGGTGGGCGGATGAGGCGCGTCGATATGGTGTGCACTTCGACCGGCACGACGACCGCTACGCCAGGACGGCCGAGTGGCTGGACGTTGTCAGTGGGGCGTGGCGGGAGTCGCGGCTCACGCATCGCGGCAACTACTACAGCGTGGTCGAACTCATCGTGGAGCCGAAGCCAGTCCGTCGCCCCGGTCCGACGATCTATGCTGGCGGTGAATCGGAGACCGCCAAGAACCTCATCGCCGCCCAGTGTGACGCGTACGTCATGCACGGCGACCCGGTCGAGCGCATCGCGCCGAAGATCGCCGACATGCGCGAGCGACGCGACAGAGTTGGAGGCAGCCCGATGGCCTACGGAATGGCCGCATACGTCATCGTGCGCGAGACGGAGGAGGCCGCGGAGCGCGAGCGCGCGCGCATCACCAACGTGGACGAGGGGTCCGCAGGCTACAACAACTACCGGGACTGGCTCGCCAACACGCAGCTGGAACAGCGGGTGACCCTGGAGGACTACTCCGTCTCGAATCGTGGACTGCGCGCGGGCCTCGTCGGGACGGCGGAACAGGTGGCAGATCGGATCCGCGCGTATCAGGATGCCGGTGTTGGCCTGCTCCTGCTCCAGTGCAGTCCGCAGCTCGAGGAGATGGAGCGCTTCGCGCAGGACGTAATCCCGCTCGTCACCTGATGCGACGTGACGTCGCCGCACCCGTCGGCTATTCTCGGCGGGTCCGGAGACCGGCGGAGCGGTTCGGGATGCAGACCACCGGTAGCTACGTCCGCGCGTGACGTTCGGCGTGGAACGCTGTGGCTCCGCCCCGGTGAACCTTCCCCGGCGCCGTAGAGTTACTGTTTCCGCATGAAGACCCTTCTTCGCTACCTCCGGCCCTACTGGCCGCTCGCACTTCTGGCGCTCGTCCTCGCGACGATCAACCAGGTCTTCTCGCTGCTGGACCCGTTGATCCTGCGCTACATCGTTGACGACTACGCGAGCAAGCCCGGCGAGTTCACGCAGCGCGAGTTCATCGCAGGGGTGGGCAAGCTGCTCGGCATGGCCGTTGGCGTTGCATTCGTAAGCCGCGTGGCGAAGAACTTCCAGGACTATTTCGTGAACGTGGTCGTGCAGCGGGTGGGCGCCGACCTCTACTCCGCTGGCATACGCCATTCGCTCGCGCTCCCCTTCCAGACCTTCGAGGATCAGCGCAGCGGCGAGACGCTCGGCAAGCTCCAGAAGGTGCGCAGCGACACCGAGCGCTTCATCAACCAGTTCGTGAACTTCGTATTCACGACGATCGTCGGCGTCGTCTTCGTCATGGTGTACTCCTGGAAGATCCACTGGTCGATCGCGCCGGCGTTCCTGCTCACCGTTCCGGTGCTCGCGTTCATCAGCTCGACGCTGAGCAAGCGGGTGAAGACGATCCAGAAGGTGATCGTCAAGGAGACCACCGCGCTCGCCGGTGCGACCACCGAGTCGCTGCGCAACATCGAGTTGGTCAAGAGCCTCGGTCTCGCGAAGCAGGAGGAGCTCCGCCTGAATGCCACCACCGGCAAGATCCTCCAGCTGGAATTGAAGAAGGTCCGCTACATCCGCTCGATCAGCTTCGTACAGGGAACGGCCGTCAACTTGATTCGGACGTCAATCCTGTTCCTGATGCTCTACCTGATCTTTCAGGGCGAGATGACGGTGGGTGAGTACTTCTCGCTGATGATCTACAGCTTCTTCATCTTCGGGCCGATGCAGGAGCTGGGCAACGTGATCAACACCTATCGCGAGACGGAAGCGTCGCTCGAGAACTTCGAGGCGATCTTCAGGATTCCCATCGATCCGAAACCCGTGAATCCCGTTGCGGTGGACGCACTGACCACGCTCGGCTTCGTCGGCGTGAGCTTCACCCATGCGACCGGCACCACCCCTGCGCTCGCGGACGTTTCGTTCGAGGTGAAGAAGGGGGAGACGATCGCGTTCGTCGGGCCCTCGGGATCGGGCAAGACCACGCTCGTGAAGTTGCTCGTCGGCCTGTACCGGCCGAGCCACGGCGGCATCCTCTACAACGGCGTATCGAGCGAGCGGGTGGACCTCGACCGGTTCCGCGAGCGCATCGGGTTCGTTACGCAGGACGCCCAGCTCTTCAGTGGCACGATCCGGGAGAACCTGCTGTTCGTGCGTCCCGACGCAACAGACGAGCAGTGCCTCGATGTGTTGCGCCGGTCCGCGGCAAACTCGCTGCTCACGCGCGCCGACAACGGGCTCGACACCGTCATCGGCGAGGGGGGGATGAAGATCTCCGGCGGCGAGAAGCAGCGGCTGTCGATCGCGCAGCAGGGCGCGGGCGATCGACAGCCGCTGCTTCTCGCCGCCAGAGATCTTCATTCCTCCT
>JBKJMP010000432.1:0-6902 GCA_046596395.1 Gemmatimonadaceae bacterium | reverse complement strand
CGCCGCAAAGGCGTTGATCGTATTCTTCCTGCACTCGTGTAACGCAGTTGCGGCGCCGTCAGCGTGCGTGCTTTCGGCGTCATCGGCGTTCCGCGGTCTGGGTTGTCCGTAACCTGTCAATCGCGGAGTGGGACGATCCGCGCCATCGCCGTCTGGAAGCGCGGGTGCGCGCGGATCGCGGCGAAGCCGGGATCGACCTTGATGAGGACGCACCACACGTCGCGCGCGTCGATCGACCGGTCGAGCATTTCGAAGAACGCATCGAGGTTGCCGAACCCATAGTGCACGGTTGCGAGCGCGAGCGGTGGAATGGGTTCGGTCGCCGACCGCGTCTCGAGCTCCGCCAGGATCGCGCGTGCCGGCTCGACCTGCTTCGCGCGCGCGAGCATCGCGCCTTGGTTCGCGAGCGGCCAGAAATGACGGTGGGACAAGCGCACGGCGGTCTCGATCGAGCCAAAGGCGGCGTCCCATTGCGCGAGATGGAACTGCGCAAGCGCGCGCCAGCGAAATGCCTCGCTATTGGTGGGTACGATCTCGATGATGGCGTCGCAGTTGCCCACGGTGTCGCCGAATTTCGACGCCAGGTAGTTCACCACCGCGAGATTGCTCATCGCGAAGATGCCGAGCGGGTCGAGCTCCGTCGCATAGCGCGCGCGGTCGATGGCTTCGTCGTGCCGCCCGAGCGACGCGAGGTAGTACGCATGGCACGAGTGTGCCAGCGAATCGCTCGGCTTGAGGAGGATCGCGCGCTCGATCCAGCGGATCGTCGCGTCGTGATCCCAATCGTACCACAGGGTGACGTTGCTCAGCACCACCATCGCTTCCGCCTGGCTGGGCTCGAGCTCGAGCGCCCGAAGTGCAGCGGCTCGTGCCTTGGGAGCGGCGTCGCGCGGAGCCAGGGCGTTGTAGAGCGCCAGCATGAAGTGCCCTTCCGCCATGCCGGTGTGCGCGAGCGCGAATTGCGGATCGCGCTCGAGGGCGCGCGTGTACATCTCGACGGCCTTCCACATGCCATCCACGCGCTGATTGAAGAAGTACCGGCCGCGCAGGTAGAGCTCGTACGCCACCAGGTCTACCGACGCACGGTGCGGTGTGACGACCGCGTCACCCGCCGCGTCGAAGAGCGCGACCTGGAGCGAGGCCGCGATGCGTGCGGCGATTTCGTCCTGGATCTCGAACACGTCGGCGAGCTCGCGGTCGTATCGCTCCGACCACATCTGGAAACCATCGAGACCGTTCGAGAGCTGCGCCGTCACGCGAAGACGCGTGCCCGCCTGCCGCACGCTGCCCTCGAGCAGGTGGTCGACGCGCAGCTTGCGCGCGATCTCCTTGATGTCCACGTCCATACCCTTGAACGCGAACGATGAGCTGCGCGCCGCGACACGCAATGCCGGCACGCGTGCGAGCGCGTTGAGGATTTCCTCCGTGATGCCATCGGAGAGATACTCGTTGTCGATGGCGCCGCTGAGGTTGCGGAACGCAAGCACGGCGACGGTGCGGCTGTCGTCGTGCGGGGCGACGACGACGACCGGCTCCGGCGTCTCCTCGGTCCTGGCACCGAGCGTTGCGAGCACGGCGAGGATCTCGCCGGCATCCTGAGGCCGAGCCGACGGCTCCTTCTCGAGACAGCTCATGACGAGCGCCGACAGCGCCGCGGGAATTCCCGTGCGCAGCGAATCGATGGGCGTGGGCTGCTCCATCACGTGCGCCGCAATCATCGCCATTGGTGCGCGGCCGGCGAATGGCGTGACACCCGCAAGCATCTCGTACGCGAGGATACCGAGCGAGTAGATGTCGGCGCGATGATCGATGGCGGGGTCCGCGGCGCCCTGCTCGGGCGACATGTACGCCGGCGTCCCCAGGGTCATGCCGAGGGTCGTGAGCGTCGTCGTGCTCTCATTTGCCGACTCGGAGAACGCCTTGGCCACGCCGAAGTCGGTCACGATCGCGCTGCGGCCGGCCAGCAGCACGTTGTCCGGCTTGATGTCGCGATGTACCACGTTCTCCCCATGCGCGCACTCGAGCGCCGCGGCCACGTCGCGCAGGATCTCGGTCACCTGCCCGAGCGACAACGGTCCGTCGCGATCGAGACGACTGCGCAACGAATCGCCCACGACGAACGGCATCGTATAGAACGGGAGGCCGCTGACTTCCCCCGTGGTGAAGATCGGCACGATGTGCGGATGCTGGAGCCGGGCAGTGAGTGCAACCTCGCGCTTGAAGCGGTCCACGCTCACCGTGGCGGCGAGGTCGGGGTCCAGCACCTTCACCACGATTCGACGGCCCAGCGCGATCTCCTCGGCCACGAAGACGTGCGACATCCCGCCGCGTGTCAGCTCGCTCTGGATGACGTAGGCACTCCCCAACACGGACTGTAGACGGGCGCGAAGGTCGCTCATCCAGTCAGCGCGGACGGACCGAATGCGTCGCGGGACAACGCGGCGCCCGGGTCCTGCGCCCACACGCGCTCGAGCCAGTCGTCGCCAGGCTCGGTCGTGGATTGCCCGTTGAGCTCGCGCCGGCGCGCGGCGACCGTCTCGTAGACGACGCGGCGCACGCGGCTGATGCCGCCGAGTGGCCGATGCTCGGGGAGACAGTGCCAGTTCGTGAATGACAGCCCGTCGCCGACGGCGCGCTTGTGCGGTGTGTCGAAGATTTGGCGCGGAATCTCGACGGTACCGACACGATACAATGGGGCAGCGAGCTCATCCCACGCGGCGGTCGGATCCTCGACCGGCATGCTGACGGGATCGGTCTGGCGCTGCACGAACACCACGAACCATGCATCCTGCTCGGCGAGGTGCCGTACCATGCCTTCGCGCAAGCCGTCTTGCTGTGCGACCGGGCCGGCACTCGGCGAAATTGGCCCTGCGAGCGGAACGGGGACGAGCGACCATCGCACGGCGTGCGGCCCCAGTTTCGCCGGCGTGACCGAGAAGTACCGGTCCTCGAGGGGACTGCTCGTCGGTGCGGACCGCACCTTCTGGATGAATCCCTTCTCCGCCTTGTGCGTCCGGAAGAAGTTCCGGAAGAGATGAATCGCGACAATGAGCGGGCGGAGCTTCGCGGGCAGCAGCTTCGCCCACGACGAGTTCGCGCGGCGCGTGCCATTGCCGAGCGCGCGCGCGAACTCGGCGTACGACGCGGCGTCGCGAATGAAGAACGTCTCGTGGTCCATGAAGATGAGGTCCTGCGTGGTGGCATCACGCTCGGCGTCGAGCACCTTCGCGCCGTCGACACCGAACAGCTTCATCGCGAGGCCGTGCGCATCCTTCTTCCGGTCGTCGGTCTGGCGCCCGTTCGAGAAGCGGATGATCGCGTTGAACGTGTTTGGCGTGGCGAGGATGCCGTGACGGAGGTCGGGATGCACGTCCTCGGCGACGTGGAATCTCGCCGCGACGCATCCGTGCCCCTTGCCGTGCTGCTGTCTCGCCACGGGCGGCTCGGCTCCCATCATCGTGAGGCAGACGCCGGCGACGACCTGAATGTCGCGGTCCTCGCCCGGGGGCACGCGCTCCTCTCCGAGCGCGGGGATTCTCGATGGATTCGGCAAGGCAGTCATCGCCACACCGTGAGGTAGGATCGGAGGAGGGGCACTCGAAGCGCAGAAGCTACGTCCGCGACTACCGCGGGGCCAGCGCTCGCGCGCTCACCGCGTGGCGTCGGCGGCCGCGCGGCCGGCGATGCGCCCCGAAAAGATGCAACCGCCGAGGAAAGTACCTTCGAGTGAGCGATAGCCGTGCACACCGCCGCCGCCGAAGCCGGCCACCTCACCCGCCGCGTACAGCCCGGGCACTGGCTCGCCCGCGCTGCCGAGCACCCGGCTCGAGAGATCGGTCTCGAGGCCACCGAGCGACTTGCGCGTGAGCACCGACAGGCGAACGGCGATGAGTGGGCCGGCCTTCGGATCGAGCAGGCGATGCGGTTTTGCGACGCGAATGAGCCGATCGCCGATGTAGTTGCGCGCGCCTCGCAGCGCCGTGAGTTGTGCGTCCTTTCCGAACGTGTTCTCGACTTGCGAGTCGCGCGCGAGCACCTCGCGCTCCACGACCGCATAGTCGAGCCTCGGCTCGTCGGTGACGCGGTTCATGCCGCGCACGAGGTCCGCGAGCGAGTCCTCGACGACGAAGTCAACGCCATGCGTCTTGAACGCCTCCACGGGCGCCGTCGCACCGGGAAGCACGCGGCTCAACGTCATCCGGATGCTGCGGCCGGTGAGGTCGGGATTCTGCTCCGACCCCGAGAGCGCGAACTCCTTCTCGATGATCGCCTGCGTGAGGATGAACCAGGTGTAATCGTAGCCCGAGCGCAGGATGTGCTCGAGCGTCGCGAGCGTGTCGAAGCCGGGAAAGAGCGGAGGCGGCAGACGCGTTCCGCGCGCGTCGAGCCAGAGCGACGACGGTCCCGGGAGGATGCGGATGCCGTGACGCGCCCAGATGGGATCCCAGTTGTGGACGCCCTCCGTGTAGTGCCACATGCGGTCGCGGTTGATTACGCGTCCCCCGGCATGCTCCGTGATCGCAAGCATCCGACCGTCCACGTGCGCGGGCACGCCGGAGAGCATCCGCGCCGGTGCCGCACCCATGCGCACCGGCCAGCATTCGCGCACGAGGTCGTGATTCCCGCCGATGCCTCCCGACGTGACGATTACAGCCTGCGCGCGAATCGAGAACTCACCTACGGCGACGCGCGAGCTCCCCTGCCCGCGCACGATATCGCTCGGCTCGAGGACTTCCCCGTGCACGCCATCCACGACGCCGTTCGTCGTCGTGAGTGCATTCACGCGATGCCGGAAGGCGAGCGTGATTCGGCCGAGCGCGACGCCCTGGTGCACTCGCCGGATGAACGGCTCGAGGACGCCCGGCCCCGTGCCCCACGTGACGTGGAATCGTGGGACGGAATTCCCGTGTCCCGTCGCGAGCGATCCGCCGCGCTCCGCCCAGCCAACGACAGGAAAGAAGCGAATGCCCTGCTCATGCAACCACGCGCGCTTCTCACCCGCGGCGAAGTCGACGTAGGCCTCTGCCCAGCGACGCGGCCACGCGTCTTCGTCTCGATCGAATCCCGCGGTGCCGAGCCAGTCCCGCATCGCGAGGTCGCGTGAGTCGCGGATGCCGAGGCGGCGCTGCTCGGGCGAGTTCACGAGAAAGAGACCGCCGAACGACCAGAAAGCCTGTCCGCCGAGTGACACCTCCGGCTCCTGCTCGACGATGACGACGCGGCGCCCTGCATCGGAGAGCTCGGCGGCGGCCACGAGGCCAGCGAGTCCCGCGCCCACGACCACGACGTCGGCGTTCAACGCGTCACGCGTCGAGGGGCGAGCGACGACATGAGGTACGCGAGGTTCGCGGTGCCATCCATGATCGGCTCGTTGGTGGAGTAGTCGACAGGATCATCGTGATAGGCCATTCGTCCAGGCATCGGGGGAATGTGACACCGTTCGGCGCGAAAGTTGAGAGGCTCGTCGGCCTTCCCCTACACCGAGCGTCCATGTCCACTCGCACCCCCTGCTCCATCCGGCTGCTCGTCATCGGCGCGTCGCTCCGAGCCGCCGCGCTGAACAACCGGCTCGCCACCCTGGTCGCACGTGTCGTCGAGCAGAATGGCGGCGAGGCCGACTCCGCCACGATGGGCGACTTCGACTGTCCGCCGTTTGACCAGGACATCGAGGCGGAGCACGGCATCCCCGATGGCGCGCAGTCGTTCTGTGCGCGGCTCAAGGCCGCCGACGCGTTCATCCTCGCGTCGCCGGAGTACAACGCATCGATGCCCGGCTACCTCAAGAACTCCATCGACTGGGTCTCGCGTTTCCGGCCGCAGCCCTTCAACGGGAAGCAAGGCTTCCTGCTCTCGGCGTCGCCGTCGATGGTGGGGGGCAACCGCGGCCTCTGGGCGCTGCGCATTCCGTTCGAGCACCTCGGCGCGCGCATCTACCCGGACATGTTCTCGCTCGCGCAGGCACACGAGGCCTTCAATGCCGACGGGGAGCTCGGGAACGACGTGCTCCGCAAGCGGTTCGAGGAGACGATCCGTTCGTTCATGGACCTTGCAGAAGCGACGAAGAATTACCCGAGCATGAAGAAGCAGTGGATCGAGTTTCTGGGGGAACGGCCAGATCCGGCGATCGATCGCGTGGAGTCGCCTGAAGAGGACGCGGCGTGATCCGAAGTGCGACACTGCGAGCGCTGACAACGCGGCAAGAGACGCTGCGCTCAACACTACGCAGCGAAGCCGCGGTTACCCTGCTTTCTGCACCGATGCCGAACGAGCGTCCAATACCTCGCGCACGCGCCGGATCAGCTGTTCGGGGGTGAAGGGCTTCTGGAGAAACTCCGCCTGCGTGGCGCTCACTCCGCGCTTCATCACGTCGTCATCGGTGTAGCCCGACATATAGAGGACGCGCAGCCCCGGGCGGAGTGCGGCGATGCGGGCGCCCACGACGCGCCCGCTCTGCTGCGGCATTACGACATCCGTGAGGAGCAGGTTGATGACGCCAGGATAGTTCGCGCCGATGTCGATGGCCGCGCTGCCGTTCCGCGCCTCGAGCACCTGGTAGCCTGCGCCCTTGAGGATGCGCTGCGCCAGGTTCCGGAGCGCGCCGTCGTCCTCCACGAGGAGAATCGTCTCCGCGCCACCCAACGACGGAGGCGGACGCACAGTGCCGGCGGCCAGGGACTCGCTGCGGCGGAGCAACCGCGGCAGGTAGACGATGAACGTCGACCCGTGGCCGAGCTCCGAGTGCACATGGATCTCGCCGCCGGACTGCTTCACGATCCCATACACCGTCGAGAGGCCGAGCCCCGTGCCTTGCCCCGAGTCCTTGGTGGTGAAGAACGGCTCGAAGAGGTGACCCTTCGTCTCCTCCGACATCCCTGACCCGGTGTCCATCACCGTGAGCGTTA
>JBKJMP010000392.1:0-3879 GCA_046596395.1 Gemmatimonadaceae bacterium | reverse complement strand
GACGCCGCATGCGCGTGCACGATCGAGCGGAGGCCGAGCGCCTTCGCTTCGCCACACGCGGCGTCGAGTTGCTCCTGCGACATCGTCTGCACTCCGCCGTCGCGAATGCTGGCAGACGCAAAGATCTTGATGACATCGGCACCGCGCGTCTTGAACCCGCGCACGACGAGCCGCACGGAATCCGGCGGACCCGCGCGCTCGCTCAGCGACCCGAGCGACGTGATGACGCGCGGTCCCGCGAGCACGCCCCGCGCGATGGCGTCGCGGACCGCCTTGTCTTCCATCCCGCCAACGCTCTGCACGGTCGTGAAGCCCGCCTGGAGCATCCGCTGCGCGTTGCCGGCGGCGTTCAGTACTACCGTCGCCTCGTCGTCTCCATCGCCACGTTGGTGCAACCGGTTGCGATCGGTGATGTACCAGCCGAGGTGGACGTGTGTGTCGATGAGGCCGGGCGCGAGGTAGCGGCTGCCGAGATCGACGTCGGCGCGGCCAGTGGATCGCCGCACGGCGAGGATGCGCCCATTCTGGACGACGACGTCCACTCCTCGGCGCATGCCGCCGGTGCCGTCAAAGACGGCGGCGGCGCGGATGGTGAGCGGGGCGGAATCGCGAGACTGCGCGGCGGCGGTACGCGCGCCCGCCAGCGCGACTACCCCGCCGCAGGCGAGGACGTTGAGCAGGGAAATATTCATGCGCTGAGTATCGCGCGGACGGGCGCGCTGCGCCATGCGACCGCGGGCTTGCCGAGTGCGCCGCACGCGCGTATCAGAGGGAGATGACCCGCCGATACTACGACGACGCCTACACCTGGACCTTCGACGCCTCCGTGATTGAGGGGACGAGCGATCCAGCAACACCATATGCCGTCCTCGACGACACGTACTTCTATCCAACGTCCGGCGGCCAGCCGCACGACACCGGCACCCTCGGCGGCGCGAACGTCATGGACGTCAGCGTGCGCGAGGCGGACGGCGCCGTGGTCCATGTGCTCGACGCGCCGGTCGGCATCGGCCCGGTGCGCGGCGACATCGACGGCGAGCGGCGCTTCGACCACATGCAGCAGCACACGGGCCAACACATCCTGTCGCAGGCCTTCCTCCGCGTCGCGAATGCCGCGACGATCGGCTTCCACCTCGGCGTCGACACCGTGTCGATCGACCTCGATGCCGTTGCGCTGCCCGATGCGCGCGTTGCCGAGGCGGCCGATCTCGCGAATGAGATCGTCACAGGCAATGTGGACGTACGCACCTGGTTTCCGTCGCCGACCGAGCTCGAGTCGCTCGCGCTCCGCAAGATGCCGGACGTGGACGGCGCCGTGCGCGTCGTCGCCATCGGCGACTTCGACTACTCGGCATGTGGCGGAACGCACGTGGCGCGCTCCGGCGAGGTCGGGCTGCTCTCGGTGCTGCGCACCGAGCGCATGAAGCGGGGCACGCGCATCGAGTTTCTCACGGGCCATCGCGCCCGCGCTGATTATGCGCGAAAGCACGCCACCGTGCGCGAATTGTCGGCCGCGCTGACGTGCGCGCCAAGGGAGATCGTCGATGCTGTGGCGCGGTTGTCGGGAGCGGTGGCCGAGTCGCGACGCGCGCTCGCAGTCTATCGTGAGCGGGATCTCGATGAGGAGGCGCAGCGGCTCGGGGCAAGCGGCGAGCGAATCGGTGCACTTACGGTGGTTCGCGGCAGCTGGCCGGAACGAGCCATCGATGAGGTGAAGGGGCTCGCGCTTCGGCTCACCACGGAGCCGGACGTCGTCGTGCTCTTCGGGGTCACGGGGCCGCGAACGCAGATCATCTTCGCGCGGTCGGACAACGTAACCGCGAAACTGAAACCCCATTTCGACCAGGCGCTCGCGGCACTCGGCGGCGGGAAGGGAGGCGGCGGACGCGTCCTCATGGGCTCCGCCGCCCCAGTTGACGCTGCAGCGCTCGATACCGCCCTGCAACACGCTGAGCTGGCGCTGCGGAATCTCTAACTTGACCGATGCTCCCCGTAAATCCTCGAGAAGAACGGGGCGAGGTCCATCACAAAGGCAGCATCGGCACCCAGCGGGTGCCACTCCAGCGACTGGTGAAGAACCTCTGGCCGTTCGTCGTTCGGACCCCACCGTTCGACGAGCCGAGCCTCCAGGTCGAATATCCAGTACTCCGGTACATGACGTTGATATAGCCGGCGCTTGCTTCCACGATCGTACCGCCCGCTACTCGGCGAAAGGACTTCGACGGCGAGCACGAGTTCCTTGGTCGTCCGCTCCGTGATCAGTCGCCTCCCCTCCGCGAGCGGCATGACGTAGACATCAGGCTGGACGAGCGACTCTTGCTCGAGCTGCACATCTGACGGCGAAAGCAACAACTCCCCGGCGCCTGTCCGCTCGAGGTAGGGATGGAGCGCAAGGATCAGATGGAGCACCGCCTTCTGATGTATGTCGGCCGGCCCCGGAGTCACGAGCAGCTCGCCATCCACGAGCTCGTACCGCGGGGTGAGCAGCGGGTTGGCATCGATGAGCGCGACGACCTCCGCGCGCGTCCACCGCTGGCGTGCAATGGCAGGCATACCCATAGTCTGCTCGGCTCGGCGAGGGATTGGCAAGGCGGCACTCTGGCAACATGGGCTTGCCATCCCGGGGCATGTCATCGACTCTACGCGAGCATCATCGCCTCACTGCAGGTACCCATGGCTTCGCCTCTGGATTCATGTCCAATGACATCAGGTCGCGCGGCCGCGGGGATCTTCGTCGCTCCGATCTGGACGCAAGTCTGCGAGCCGAGCTTGTCTAAGGCCGTGGTCCTCAGCTGGAGCGGAGGCAAGGACAGCAGCCTTGCGCTCGCCGCCCTCCGCGCCGACGAGCGCTACGAGGTGGCAGGGCTGCTCACGAGCATCACGGCCGGTTACGATCGCGTGAGCATCCACGGCGTTCGCTGAGTGTTGCTCGAGCAGCAGGCGGCGGCGCTGGAGCGCGTGCGCGCCGCCGCACCGGAGGTGGAATGCATTGCCTTCGGGGATCTCTACCTGGAGGACGTGCGCGCCTATCGCGAGCGTTTGTTGAAAGGCACACACTTCGAGCCGGTGTTCCCACTCTGGGGGCTCGACACCTCGCGCCTCGCTGACGACTTCATCGCGCGCGGGTTCCGCGCGGTGCTGGTCTGCGTCGATACCACGCGACTCGCGGCGTCGTTCGCAGGGCGGGCATTCGATGACGCGCTGCTGGGCGACCTGCCCCCAGGCGTCGACCCCTGTGGCGAGGGCGGCGAGTTCCATACCTTCGTGCACGATGGCCCGGTCTTCGTCCGGCCGATTCCCATTGTTGTCGGCGAGACGGTCCTGCGCGATGGCCGGTTCGCATTCGCCGACCTCCTGCCGCCATGACCATCCTCGGCGCACTCGGACAGCAGCTCCTCCGCAATCCGTATCACGTCTACTCGGTCATGCGCCGGTTCCGGCCGGTTCTGCACGACCGCATGCACGACGTCTGGCTCCTCTTCGACTACGAGAGCGTCAAGCGCGCACTGGACGATCACGCCGCGTTCTCGTCGGCGGTGAAGCCGCCCGGTGGAGGATCGACGCCCGACTGGCTCATCTTCCACGATGAGCCCCGCCACGCGAAGCTGCGCCGCATCATCGCGCAGGCGTTCACCCCTCGCTCCATCGCTGCGCTCGAGCCGCACGTGCGCGAGCTGTCGCGCGAACTGCTCGATGGCATCGCGCCTCGTGGCGAGATGGATCTGGTGACCGACTATGCCGAGCCCCTCCCGACGATGGTCATCGCGGGCATGATCGGCATTCCGCCCGAGGATCGCGCTCGGCAGCGCGATGGACGTGCGACGAACATACCCTCGCGACGACTTGCTGGCGCGGCTCGTTGCGGCCGAGGTGGATGGG
>JBKJMP010000365.1:0-6353 GCA_046596395.1 Gemmatimonadaceae bacterium | reverse complement strand
CGCCCTCGATCTTGTTTCCTACTGGCCGCTCGTGATCGTGTACGTCACGATGCGCGTGCCCGCGGCGGCCGAAGCGACCGCCGTCGCGCTCATCGCATACGTGATCGGCAGCGCGCTTGCGCTCACGGCCGAGATTCCCGTCACCACGTCCGTCGCCGCGCTTCCAAGCGTCCTGGCTCCCAAGGTCGCGGCGCCAGCTGGTGCGGCGAGTGCGACGGACAGCGAGAGTCCCTTTGGCATCGGCAGGTCGAGCGCCGCGGTGATCTTCTGGTTCGTCTCGTTGGTCGTGATCGCGTAGGTGGAACCCCCCACCGAGGCGCTCGTCGGCGCCCGACCGGCAACTGCGGCCTTCACCACCAGGGTAGCCGCCGGTCCGGAGAGACCCATCCGGGACATCGGGACCACACTGTAGGTCACCGCGTGGGTCGCCGTCTGCGCCTGAATTCGCGGGGCGCCGAGTGCGAGGGCCAGGAGACCTGCGGAGGTAACGACCAACCGGTGGATTCGCATGATCGGTTCGCCTGATGATCGGCGGGAGGGGGGCGTCGGCGCCCCGGAACCACTCCGCTTCGCTCATCAGTATCGAACAGATCGTGCCATTACTCGTTGAGTGGGGTCATCTGCGACAGGAACAGATCTCCCTTGCCCGCTCGCAGCGGCGTCTCGCGCACCGGTTCCACCAGCGAACGAGCCTTCGCCACCATGCCCCCGATGCCTGCATTTTCATAGAGGAAACGCAGCCATCTTTGCGGCGCCATCCAGCGGACCGCGCGCAGCGAGAACGAAGGCCGGGATGCCGGTCGAGGGGGCGGAAAAAGTGCGCGAGGGAGTTGCCGAACGTCAGTCATTTCGTCCGAATAGTGCGATTATTGGGCCTTCTCGCTGAAACGACGGTCTGGCATGACCGCCCCGAATTGTCGTGCATGCGCATCAATTCGTTGGTTACGCGCGCCAATCCTCTCGGCGGGCCTGTGTCAACGGCTCGGGAAAACGACCTCGAACCTCGTGCCTTTCCCGTGCACGCTTTCGACCGTGAGCAGGCACCCCATGCAGTGCGCCAGCGCCTTGGCGATCGGTAGCCCAAGCCCTGCGCCCTCGTACTGGCGGCTCGTGGAGCCGTCCACCTGGGAAAACGGCTCGAAGATCGTCGAGAGCTGCTCGGCAGGGATGCCGATGCCGCTGTCGTCCACCGAGATGCTCCCGGGGAACTCGCCTTTCCGTCCACGCACCGTGACCACCACTGCGCCCTCGGCCGTGAACTTCACCGCGTTGCCGATCAGCTTGTCGAGCAGCCGCGCGAGGTTCATCGCGTCGACCCGCACGAGCAGTTCGTTCTCGACCACCAGGTTCAGGGTCACCTGCTTTGCCTGCGCCGCATCGGCCCAGCGCCCGATAGCGTCCCCCGCGACGCGCGCAGCGTTCGCCGGCGGCGTAATTGGGAGCTCCGACTCCAGCGGGGTTACCGACAGGGCGACGAGATCCTCGACGAGACCCAGCAGCCGCTCACCATTGGCGCGAATCGCCTCGAGCATGGCGAGGTCGGCCGGAGCCTGGTTGCCCTTGCGGTTCCCCTGCAGCACGCGCGAAAACCCGATGACTGAGTTCAGCGGCGTGCGCAGCTCGTGGCTCAGGCGCTCCACGATTGCCGAATGGGTCTCGGCGGGGGTGACGGGACGGGTCTCCACTCGCATGGCGGTCGTCATTTTTCCTGCTGCCGCTGTTGGTGCTGCAGCGGGCGGGCCGTAATGACCTCGCCGGAGTTCATCTGCACCGCCCGGCGTCGGGGGAGGCTGCGGACCACCACTTCCTGCGTACCGGCCGGGCGAACGGTGACCCTGAACTCCGCCGGCTCCCAGCGCGTGTTCGGCCGCGCCTCGCTCGTCACGCGAAGCATCCACGTGCCGCTGGGCACTTCATTGAAACTGAATGCGCCGTGAACGTCGGACGACGCGTACAGCGTATCGCGAACGCCCACGAGTGCGAGCGAGATCGCGTTGATCGGCCCGGCGTCAGCAACTGAATCCGCGGCGCTTTCGAGGCCCGTCCGCACGACCGACATCAGGCGAACGTTGCCCAGCACCACCCCCGGGCGCTCGATGGCGAGCGAGAAGGTCGTCGGCACTCGGCGCGTGCTGTCTACCCTGATGGTCGAGTTGCCGGTGAAGACCGTCGCGCTGTGCGCCTGCTGCGCCAACGTGAGGCGATGCTCGCCGGCCTCGAGTCCTGCAAAGACGACGTTGCCCTCCGCGTCGGTGATCGCAGCCTGCGGCCCAAGGCGCACGAGCGTACCGGCCACGCCACGTCCGGTTTCCTGATCCACCACGCGGCCACGCACGCGTCCGATCGAGCGGCTGCGGCCAACTGGCATCTGGAGCGGCATCGCGTACTCCACGAACACCGTCTGGCGTCCGCGCACTTCGCGCTCGCTGTTCGTGAGGCGGTAGCGAAGGCTCACCGTAGATCCCGTGGGCAACCCCTGCGACAGTCCCGCGTCCACCTGGCTGTACTTATCGCCGAGGGAAAGGACGCTCGCCTGGAATCCGTTCACTGTCGCGAACGTCGTCGGGCCGATCTGCACGCGCGCGTTGCCACCCAACGTGCGCACGTGCCCACCGCCGCGCGTGATCGTCATGCCGAGGCTCGTCTCGGTGAAGACCGAGAACGAGTGCTCGCCCATGTTGGCGCTCACTCCGAGCGTCATCTCCTGATAGGCATGGCTGCCTTCCGTGCCGGCCGATGCCACGCCCACACCGCCCGCCGCCCACACGCGCGCGGGGCCGACGCGCTGCTCCGTGCGTGCAAGCACGCCGCGCTGCGACTCGTCGTACCCCACGCCGTCAAGGTCGCTCTCGCGCGCCGCGCTCGTGAGCTGCAGCGAATAGCGGCTCGCATAGTCCGCCTGAACCGTTGCCATCGTAAAGCTCTGCGGAGCGATGTGACCGAAGAGCGCGCCGGTACTGGTGTGCCGGCCGATCGTCGCACTCACGGCGACGTCGGTAACGGGCTGGCCGGACACGCTCGCGTAATTGTTTCCCGCAGCACGCGATGCGCCGGCGAAGCGCTCGTCGGCCGCCGTATGTCCGAGCTCGTAGCGCACCGCCTCACCACCGCTCACACGCGCCATGCGCGCATATCCGCGTCCGAGAGGCCCGGTGCTCGCCGCGAGCTCCATCTCTACGGTCGTCCCCTTCACCGGCGTCATCGTGGCGGCGGTGCTGAGCACCTGCCCCTGGAGGCTTCCACCGGAGCGCGAGAGTCCACTCACCGTCACCTTCGGTGCGCCGAACAGGTCGGCGCGGCGCGCGGTCACGAAGGCACCCTGCTCGTTGGGCGCATCCAGCTGGAAGCGAAAGCGCTGGGCAAACACTCCTGCGCTCAGTGACCCATGCGTCGCTTCGGCACCAACGCCGAAGCCGACCTGACCCGTCGTCGTGAGGCGCGACGCGCTGTACAGACCGTCGCCGACGCGCGCGCTGTAATTCCGTCCCGTCAGCTGCAGGCGGTACTCGTCCTGGTCGCCGTACTGTGAGGCCGATCCAGCCGACCCGCGCATCACGAACGAGACCTGCTCACTCCCGCCATCGCGCAACGCACCGGCGCCAACGAACTCAAACGGCGAGACGCCGGCATTCGCGCTCGCTGCGCGCAGGCGAAGCTGCGACGCCACACGATGGAGGGGCTCGGAGGAGTTGGCCTCCTGCACGATCGTCACGCGCGCCGAAGCGGTCGCAACGACGGAGGTATCCGACAAGTCGCCGACGTGGAGCTCGATCACGTCATCCTCCGCCTGCGTTCCCTTCGTGCGCGACACGACGCGCGTGTCGAGCGTGACCGACTGGCCCGCTGCCAGCGTGACCACAGACGAATCCACAAGGACGGACCCCATGGTGCTCGTTCCGCGCACGGAGACGCGCGTATCGACGTTACCGCTGTTCTGGAGAAGGAAGCCGGCGCGATACGGCTCGCCGGACACGGCGTACGAAGGCCGCGTGGTGAGCGCCAGCGAGAGGCCGCGACGCGTCGTCACCTTGATGGTGATCGAGTCGCGGACGACGACGCGGCCGCTTGAATCGGCAGCCGTGATCGCGACCAGGTAGCGACCAGCCGGTGCACGCGCGGGAACGCGAACGCCCAGAATCCAGCTATCGCTCTCGCCGGCGGCAAGCGCGAAGGGCAGCGCGCCGAGCGGCACCGACCAGTCAGTTGGGACGACGATGCGAGGCGTGAGGGATACGCGCTCTGCCGTCGAGTTGGTGATGCGAAGCGCCGTGGTGACCGTGGCGGCTGGTGCGGCCGCGACGACGGCCGTATCGCGCGCAGCGAGCGTGACGCCCTGTGCGAACGACGGGCTCGCCCCGGCGAGGAGGAGCGCGATCAGCGCGGTGAGTCGCACGGGCAGCACGAGGCGCAAGCTCCCTAGAACTCGAGCTTGTACTGGGTCGCGAACACGGCGTCGTCGCCGGTGTCCGCGAAGACGACCGCCTTGTAGCTGCCGGCGGCCAGCTTGCCGAACACGAAGCGCTGCTTCAGTGACGAGCCAGGATACAGCAGCCCGCGCTGCTGCTCGACTCGGCCCTTGAGCACGCCGGCGCCATCGTACAACTCGATCCACAGGTTCGGGCGGTATCCGCGCTCACCCTCGTTCTGTACGTCCAGCTCCAGCACACGCGCGCCGGTCGTGTCGGTCAGCGTCGTGGGACTGGAGAAGACCACCTTGCGCGAGCCGGCCGCGGGGAGGTGCGTCGCGAGCTGCACGGCGTACCGCACCACCGCACCGATGCCGACCTGCTTGTTCTCGGCGGCAGGAGGCGCGATCTCCGCACCCTCGATCATGATCGTGCTCCAGAACGTGCCGCGGAGCGAATCGACAGCGGGAACGGCAATGCTGTAGCCAAGCGTGATCTCGCCGGAGGGCGGAATCACCATGGAGCTGGCCGACGGCTTGATCCAGGCCGCGTTCGAGCGCTGCGAGCTGGCGGCGTCCTCGAAGTGCGAGGTGCCGTTCGCGAGAAAGCGGTAGTCCGTCTGGTAGATGCGAACCGGCTGCGGCTGCGTCGTGAGGTTGCGCACCAGGATCGTTCCCTCGTACCGCTGCCCAGGCGATGCCGTATGCTCCTCGACCGTGCTGCCCACGACGGCGATCTGGGCACGGGCTGGCTGGGCCAGCGCGGCGCAGCAGAGCGCGACGAGCGACGAGCGGTAAATGAAGCGGGGGACGCAGAAGGTTGGCATGGAAGGGCGACCTTATGGGAAGGGGACGAGCGACAGCGTAACGATGCGCGATTGCGCGGGAACGACACCCGCAGCGATTGTCGCGGTAAAGGTGTAGGTGATGCCTTGGGTGGAACCGCCGATCTTGTCGATGTTCAGCACGATGTCCTGCGGCGTGACACTCAGGACAACGTTGCCGAGGCTTGTTGCCCCCGCTGGCGGCACCATGTTGATCGTGAGCGTGGTGCCGGCGGGCATCGGCGCGTTGAGCTGCGCGACGATCTTCTGGGGTCCGGCGGGATTTCTAGCCCGGACGTAGTACGTGGTGATGCCATCGACGACCGGTGTTGGCGCCATCCCGGCGACCGCGGTGCTGGCGGTCATCGTGCCGGGTGAGCCCGAGACCGTCAGCGCCGAGTGCTGCGCACGCGCATCGCTGCTCCAGCTACAGAGCAGGATGAGCGCAGTCAACACGACGGCGTGACGTCTCACGGGAATCTCCTTTATCCTTGCCGAGCGTGTATCAGGTGCCGCCGCTGATCGTGTACGTCACGACCTTCGTGGCCGACGCGACGACGCCAGCCGCGGCGGTCGCATCGAGCCGGTACGACACACCCAGGCCGCTCTCCGCCAGCTTGTCGATCCCCGTCACGAGGTCCACAGCCGTGGTGCCCAGCGCGAGGAAACCAGCGGACGCGCCATTCAGCGTCGGCGCCGTCAGGCTCGCGTTCAGCGTGAGGCCGGTCGGCATCACGGTCGCGATGCTCGCCGAGATCTTCACGGTGGCCTGGTTGGTCGTGATAGCCCAGGTGGAGGCCGAGTTGGTGACGGACGTCGGCGCGCTGCCGGCTACCGCGGTGGTGATCGTCAGCGACGGGGCGCCGGTGAAGGCGATCTGGTTGATGGCGTTGACGGCGTAGGTGACCGTCTGGGTGGTCTGGGCCTGCACCGCCGACGCGGTGGCAACGAGGGCAACGGCGAGGAGCGCGGTACGCGTGAAGGTCTTCATGTGACTGATTCTCCGTGAGAGTGTTGTGAACTGCTACACGGGCATAATGTCCCGGTCACTATTACATGATTTCGTCGGGGACATTACAGATTTGTCAAAATCAGGGAACAGGGAACAGGGAACAGGGAACAGG
>JBKJMP010000267.1:0-14029 GCA_046596395.1 Gemmatimonadaceae bacterium | reverse complement strand
CGAAGTCCGCGTCGTCTACGACGACGAGGCCCTCTACGTCGGCGTCCGCCTCCACGACACCGGCCCCATCATCGCCCGCCTCGGCCGCCGCGACATGAGCCTCGGCGACAGCGACTGGTTCGGGCTCATGATCGACAGCTACCACGACCACCGCACCGCATTCGGCTTCGACGTCAATCCCGCCGGCAGTATGCGCGACGAGACGAAGACCATCACGCAGGACGACAACTCCTGGGATGCGGTCTGGCGCGTGGCGACGTCGATCGACTCCGCCGGGTGGACCGTGGAGTACCGCATCCCCTTCAGCCAGCTCCGCTTTCGCGCCGACAGCGCACTGACATGGGGCGTCCAGTTCGAGCGCATCATCGGCCGCAACCGCGAGTACTCGGTGTCGACGTTCATTCCCAAATCAGACCGCGGCGGCGTTCCCGCCTACGGACACCTCGAGGGCCTCAACCACGTTCGCACCGGATCGCGCCTCGAGTTTCTTCCGTACACCGTCGCCCGTGCCGAGTACGTGGATCGCGGAGCCAATCCCTTTCGCACCAAGAGCGAATACGGATCATCCTTCGGCGCAGACCTCAAGTACCGCGTCGCATCGCACCTCACGCTGAGCGCGAGCGTCAACCCCGATTTCGGGCAGGTCGAGGTCGATCCCGCCGTCGTCAACCTCGGCGTCTACGAGACATTCTTCGCCGAGAAGCGCCCGCTGTTCCTCGAGGGCGGTGAGATTTTCGACTTCGGGTCGGGCAATACGAGCGGCGGCCAGCTCTTCTACTCGCGCCGCATCGGCCGCACGCCGACGCTCGGCGCACCGGCCTCGCGCTCCGACCTCCCGCCCGTGACGACCATCCTCGGCGCCGGCAAGCTGACGGGAAAAATAGGCGGCTGGTCCGTCGGGTCGGTTGCGGCGCTCACGGGCCGTGAGGAGGCTCGCTACCTGGATGCGGCGGACCTCGAGCTGAAATCGGTCGCGGAACCGCGCGCGGGCTACTTCGTCGCACGCGGACGTCGTGAGCTGCGTGGCGGCCGGTCGATGTTCGGCGGTGTGGTCACGGGCGTCGCACGCAATCTCGACAGCGACATCCTCCGCAACAATTTCCGCGAGAACGCGGCGGCGGGCGGCTTCGACTTGCGCCACGAGACGACCGACCGCCAGTGGGCCTTTCGCGGCGACATCGAGACGAGCATGGTCCGCGGCTCGCCTGCCTCCATCATCGCCGTGCAGCGCGCGTCCCACCATTTCTTCCAGCGCCCGGATGCACTACACCTCGACGTGGACAGCAGCGCCACGTCGCTGTTCGGGTATGGAATGAGCCTCGCCGTCACGAAGCAGGGCGGCGAGCACTGGCGCGGTGAACTGGCAGGCGCGATCACGAGCCCGGGCTACGAGGTGAACGACCTTGGCTTCGCGCAACGGACCGATCGCCGTGACATCGCCGGCCTCGTCACGTACAACCAGAATCGGCCGGGTGCGTTCTGGCGGCGCTGGTCCGCGAACACCAACCTGCGCTCCGAGCACAATTTTGCGAACGAGCCGATTCTCACGATCGCACACCTGAACTTCAATGCGCAGACACTCGGCTACTGGAGCTACTCGCTCAATGCGCGCCGACAGTTTCGCGCCTTCGACGATCGTCTGACGCGTGGAGGGCCGCTCGCCATTCGTCCGGCGCACTGGAGTTCGGCTGGGTCGCTCTCCACTGACGGACGCAAGCCGGTCACCGGAGCGGCCCGGTACACCTTCACCCGCGACGAGGAAGGCGGGTGGAACTGGAGCGCCGGCGCAACCCTCGGCCTCAAGACGTCGAGCCGGTGGAACCTCACGGCTGGCCCGACCTTCTTCCGCGCGAACGTCGTCGCGCAGTACGTGCAGACCGTCACGGATGCCTCGTACACGCAGACGTATGGACGTCGCTACGTGTTCGCACCTCTGTCGCAGACCGAGCTCGGACTGGAGACGCGGTTCAACTACTCGTTCACGCCGCTGCTTACGCTCGAGACCTACATTCAGCCGCTGATCTCGTCCGGCGATTACGGCGCTGGAAAGCAGCTCGTGGATGCGCGGACGTTCAACTTCACGCCGTACAGCGGCACCCTGCCGAACTTCGACTTCAACCTCCGCTCGCTGCGCGGCAACTCGGTGCTGCGCTGGGAGTGGCGCGAGGGATCCACGCTGTACCTCGCGTGGCAGCAGAGTCGTCGAGAGGTTTTGGGCTTTGGCGACTTCGAGTTCGACCGCGACGCCCGCTCGCTCGGCGGCATCCGCCCGGACAACATCTTCCTGCTGAAAATGAACTACTGGTTGGCGCCTTGACAGCTTGGACGAGTCCTCTCGTCCTCTCGTCCCGATCAAGGGAGCCGCACCACCTTCCCCATGAAGAGCACCGTACCGGATAGCCGCTCGCGTATCACGAAGACAAACGGTCGGTCCACATGAAAGTTCACGGGCACCGGTGCCGAGGTGACGCCGATGCCCACGTTGGTGACGGCGGCGGCCTCGGTCCCCTCCTCGTTCACTTCCACGAACGTCTTCTGTTTCACGACGGTGATGTAGAGCTCGCGCCCGCGGGGTGACATACGGGTAAAGTCCGCTCCGTCTGGAATGAACGCGTCACGCATGCCGAGCGCCTTCAGGTCCTCGTTGAGCGTGCGTTCCCATTCCAGCTTGAAGCGCGGAAGCTGGAGATCCACCTGCGTTTCGCGGAACTGACCCACCGCGGTGGACCACGCACCCCCCTGTAGCGACGACGCCAGCGTCTCGACACTCGCACCGCTCTTCGGCAGCGCCACCGTCATCGTGAACGCGCTGTTTCCATACGGCAGGTCCACGGCGTCGAACTCCGCCGTTGAGGCGTAGCGGATCTTGTCGTAGCGATGCATCAACCGGGCAGCCTGGTTGCCCGCCACGCCGCGGAACGTGCCATCGCGCGTCGCATCTGGATCGAACTTGTCGCGCCACTGCCCCTTGAAGTAGATGGCGTTGATCAGGAACATGATCTGCTCGTTCCCGATGCGATCGATGATCGTTGGGATCTTCCCGACCGTGGCGTTACTCACCCAGCCATTGATCGTTCCCACTGCCGACGGGTTCGCGAAGTCGAGCGCCGTCACCTGCGCGTCGAACGACGCCTTGCTCGCGTCGATGAACCCCTGGTTTACCGGGAATCCGCTGCGGTACCAGACCGAGTTCGCGATGCGGACGTCCACCGTGGGATCCAGTGCCCGCAACATCGTGATGAGCGACAGGTAGCTCCCGTTCACCTCGGCCTCCGTCGCCGTGCCGAACGCGAGCGCGGACCGCATCTGGTCGAGTGTGGCGTTCGCCGCGCCGTTCGCCGTCATGCCGAGCGCCATCGAGGCGCTCAGTGGCGAGGTGAAGACGTTCGCGTCCTTCTGCGCCGAGTTCAGCTGGCGAAAGAGCGAGAACGAAAAGTCGTTCGCGGCAGCGACGACCTTCACCTCGCCCGCGCTGAGCGGTCGCGGCAGGGCGTCGAGCGTCGTGACAGGATCGGTCGTTCCGGGTCCCAATTCGGTTGCCTTGGTGCAGGCGGTAGTGGCGAGAGCAAGCAACAGGGCAGCGCGCGCGAGATGTGTCATGCCTGCTGAACTCCTCGTCACCCAGCGTAGTCACAATGGTGAATTCACCGTCAGGACAGTGCACGCCGAATCGCGTACGCCACTTCCTTTCCCGTGATGTCCGAGTGCCCCTTGATGTACTGGCTGGACTCGAGGTTGAAGAATTTTCCTTTCTCGAATGTATAGGCGCCACCGACGGGCAGCAGCGTTCCGTCCTGCGTCTCCCCGGCGTTCATCTGCTGCGCACCATTTCGGCCAAGTCCGCCGAACTTGTCGTTCTTGTCGCCGAGGGCCGCGGCGGAATCGCGATTGATGCGCGACGCGAGTGGATACGCAATCCCCACGGCCTTGTCGTTCGGCGTGTGCGTCACGACGATCGGGCCATTCACGCGCCCGCCATCGACCACGCTGCGGAAGAACCCGCCCTTCGTCTTCGAGAAGCCATTGTGCGAGAAGGCCGTTTGCAGCAGGCTCATGCTCGCGACCTTTCCGTTTGTCGAGTTGGCGGCGGCGGCAGTCACCACGCGGCCACCAAAGCTGTGCCCCACGAGGTGAATGCGTTCGACGCTCGGAGCCAGCGTGTCGATGAGCGGGCCAAGGCCCTTCTGTCCGACCGTGCCAGCACGCGCCTTCATCTCGTAGTACGTCGCGAAGTTGAGCACGTTCATGGCCGCCGACTTGATGCCCGACAGAAATCCGAGAAAGCCGGCGGCGCCGCCCGTCGATGTCGGAATGACGCCGACGCCCAACGGAAGCGACGCGCTCCCACCGTCATTCGTGAGGGCACTGTCGAGATCGTCCTCGTCCACCGTGAGGCGCTTCATGATCTCGTTGCCATCGTCCGCAAAGAATGCCTTGGACGAATCCTCGTCGTTCGCCGCGCTGGGATCGAGTAGCGATCGCACGCCCTTCACGAAATCGGTTCGTGCCGTGCCGCTGTCCTTGAGCTTCGGGATGAGAGTCTTCAGACTCGCCAAGATCGCGTCCTGTCCAGGCTCCTTGAAGAAGTCCTTCATGCTGTCGAGCTTCGCGATCAGGAGGGTGTCCGAGCCCGCGTCCGCCTCCGAGAGCGACGCCGAACCACCGTCCGCCTCCGCCGTAGCCGCCGCGGCGACCATCTCGTCGAACCGCTTGGATGGCCAGATCACACCGACGATCGCGAACTGTCGATTCGCCGGTTCCGTTGGCTGCGCAACGGCAGCGAAGTTCGTGAAGAGTCCCTTGTAGAGACTCTCTGCATCCGCCGCGTTGTTGTTCCAGCCGTGCGATACGACCAGCACGTCGGTCACGCCGGCCGGCACCGATACGGCGCTCGTGAGGTTGCCATCCTTGTCGAACTGCGCCTGCGTGTAGGGGATACCCGCGATGTCGTTCATGTCCTACCTCGATAGTGAAGGTCAGACGGACTGGATGGCGCGCATGAGATCCACGAGTCCTGCACCCTGGAAGTACCGGTCGCGACGGAGATCGGTGCACGTGGACAGGAAGATGTTCTTGACGATTTCTGGTTTGCCGATGAACTCGCCGCGTACGGAGAGGAAGGCGGCGATCGCGCCACTCACGTGCGGTGCGGCCATGCTGGTCCCGCTCGTCTCCACGTAGTCGCACGCGATCTGCCCAGCGACTTCGGCCTTCAATCGCCCGTGCGCCGCCGCGCACGACACGATCTTCTCGCCAGGCGCCACGAGGTCCGGCTTCAACCGGCCGTCACCGGTCGGGCCCTTGGACGAGAAGTACGACACGCCATACACGTGCGGCATGTCGCGATGCGTCGAGCCCACCGTAATGGCGAGATCCGAATTGCCGGGATCGTTGATCGTGAGCGACATCCCTGCGCTCGTGGCGCCTATCGTGGACTTGAGCGTGCCGAAGCCGGTGTTCCCCGCCGCTACCACCACCACCACCCCCGACTTCACGAGCCGGTCAACCTCGGCGCACAGCGGACTCTGTCCGCAGGCGAACCACTCGGGCTCGAAGTTGTAACCGAGGCTCATGTTCACGCCGTGGATCAAGAGTCGGCGACCGTAGCCGTTGATCTCCTGGATGTGATTGATGGCGGCGATGAGGTTGCTCACGGAGCCCTTGCCATTCTCATCCAGCACTCGCAGGCTCACCAGCTTGCACCGCGGCGCCATTCCGCTGATCGATTCGAGGTGCGTCTCCTGGAGCTCGACGTCCTCGGAGTCCTTCTTGAGGAAGCGGGTGATGGCCAGGGGCAGCTTCTCTCCGGCCACTCCCGTCGTGCGCCACTCGCCAGCAATGATTCCAGCCACGTGCGTGCCATGGCCGTTCTCGTCCTCGAATGGGCCGCCGCCGTCCACCGTGAAATCCTTGTGGTACGTGGACAATGCATCGACGTTCGCGTGCTTGGCGAAATGCTGGTGCGTGCTGTCGATGCCCGAGTCCATCACCGCCCAGGTAACGCCGCCTCCGGCCGCCGAGAAGGAATTCTGCGCGGCATCGCATTTCACCGTGGCGATGGACTTGTTGATGAACCCCGTTACCTCGAAGTCCGGCCAGATGTGGAAGATCGCCCTGAGCTTGGCAGCGTCGATGCGCGACCGCGCGGCATCATCACGCGCGTTCGCCCGCAGTAGCTCGGCGGCGTTCTTCGCCTCCTCGAGGTCCAGTTCCACGAGCGCGTGGATGACGCGCGCCTCGATCGTCGCGAAGAGATACTGGCTTCCCGGCTGGTCCTTCTCGGGATGGAAGCCCTGTCCCGCATCGCGCACACCGGCGCGCTCGATCGCCGGGCCGATGTGTGTGAGCACCCACTCGCGCGCAGCCGCCCGTCCGCCTGGATGCTCCAGGTTCAGGTCGATCATGACCTCGAAGCGGCGGGGGTGCACATGTGCCAGCGGCCTTGGATCGGCACGGTCGTTCGCCGCGATGAGCCTCCGGAGGACGGAGGCATGGACGACGCCGAGACTGAACGCGGGCAGGTCCGTCAGCGGCGGGTCGATGGACTGCTCGGCGATCGCCTTCAGCAGGGCATCGTGGCGCCGCTGCTTCTGCTCCGTCGATTCGGCCGTCGTGGAAGCGAGCCTGTGCTCCGATGCACGCTCCGCCTTGGCGGCGGCCTCCTTCAGCAGGTCGAGCACGACGAGACGGGCCTCCTGCGTTCCGCCGGGAAATGTGTCGTCGTACTCGATGGCTACCGTGAACTTGTCCTGCGCCTCCGGATACCGCTCCTTCAGTTCAGCGATGTTCTTCAGGTCCTGCTTCATCTCGAGCAGCAGCGGTAATGCGATGACCGTGCGGTCGAGCGTGAAGGGATTGAACTGCCCAACGCGCGACTGGCCGTCGGGCGGTATCGTGGAAGGAGACATTTTTGGCCCGCTGCCTGGTTCGTGGCGATTCGACGCTATCGTCGTCGCTCAAACATCCAGCAGTCGCTCGGTCGTCGCAATGACGAACCGCAGACCGGCTAAGAATATCTCAGGGAATAAGCATTCGTTCCTGCGCGTAGCTCAGCGGTACTTCTCCATGAGACCCTGAAGCGCCGCATTTCCCGGACACAGCTCGTCAAATGCAACATCCACGAGCGGTCGCGTAACCGTGCGCGCCACGGCGTGCATGTCTGCGCCGCCCTGATCGAGAAACAAGAGTCCCGTCGCCACTTCGCTTCGCTGCTGGCACGCCCGCACGTGTGCGTACGCCTGCTCGCGACTCGTCGCGTCGTACCCATCGGGTGTCTGCCGGAAGCGAACCGTGCTCCCGTCGTGCATCGAGATCACCTTCACCGCGTCGTTCGTCACCGGAGCGGTGATCTCGCGCTGCAGCGGCACGAAGTCCGCCACCGAGATTTCCACGTCGTGCTCGCGCGTGAACTTGTAGCTCTTCGTCGAGCCGTCATGATCGTTGAACGTGACGCACGGCGAGATGACGTCTACGAGCGCAAAGCCGTTGTGCGAGAGCGCCGCCTCAAAGATCGGTACGAGCTGCGCCTTGTCGCCTGAGAAACTCCGCGCCACGAACGTTGCGCCGAGCGTCAGCGCAAGCAGGACTGGATCGATGGGCGGTTGCACGTTGGACTCTCCCTTCTTCGACGTCGTCCCGATGTCCGCCGACGCGGAGAACTGCCCCTTGGTGAGCCCGTACACGCCATTGTTCTCGATCACGTACAGCATTCGCACGTTGCGACGAATCACGTGGCAGAGCTGGCCGAGTCCGATCGAGAGGGAGTCGCCGTCGCCGGAGATGCCGATATACGTGAGGTCGCGGTTGGCCGCGTTCGCACCCGAGCTCACCGACGGCATGCGCCCGTGCACGGAGTTGAAGCCGTGCGACTGCCGCATGAAGTACGCGGTCGTCTTCGACGAGCAGCCGATGCCGCTCATCTTCGCCACGCGGTGCGGCGGCAGCGAGATCTCCCAGCATGCCTGCACGAGTGCCGCGGTCACGGAGTCGTGACCGCACCCGGCACATAGCGTGGACATCGCGCCCTCGTAGTCGCGCTGGGTGTAGCCGAGCGCGTTGGTCTTGAGCAGCGGATGCCGAACGGGCGGCTTTACAATGCTTGTCATCCTGAGCGTCCCGTTGTCATCCTGAGCGTAGCGAAGGATCTGCACTTCTTGGAGTTGCAGTCCTCTCGTCCTCTCGTCCTCTCGCCCTCTCGCCCCCAGCTGCGCCAGCAGCCACGTGCGACGAGACCGCATTCACGACCACGGAAGCCGTCAACGGCATCCCACCATAGTCCAGCACCGGCACCATCTCGTCCCGCGGCATCCCGGTCTCGATCGCCAGTAGCGCCCGCAGTTGCGCATCGCGATTCTGCTCGACCACGAAATTCACCGCATGCGCGTCGAGAAAGGCACGCACCGGCGCATCGAACGGAAATGCCTTGATCCGCATGTAGTCCGCCACGATGCCGGCGTCGCGCAGGCGATCGACCGCCTCGAGTACCGCGGCATGACAACCGCCGAGTGACACGATGCCCACCGACGCACCAGGAACGCTGCGCACCTCCGGCGCCGGCACCGCGCTCGCCGCCAACCGATGCTTGCGAACGAGCCGGTCCACCACCTCCTGGTACGCGTCCGAATCTTCCGTGTACGTCCCGTGCTTGTCGTGCCCCGAGCCGCGCACGAAGTACGCACCGTTCCCATGCGCCCCCGGCAGCGACCGCGCGGCGATGCCGTCGCCATCCACGTCGAGGTACCGGCTGAACTTCTTCACGCTCGCCAGTTCCTCGGCACTCAACACCTTGCCGCGATCGGGACGGTACCCATCGTCCCACTGGAGGCGCTTGCACATCCAGTCGTTCATCCCGATGTCCAGGTCGCTCGCAACGAACACCGGCGTCTGGAAACGATCCGCCAGGTCGAACGCCGTCACGGTGAGGTAGAAGCACTCCTCGGGACTGCACGGGAACAGGATGATGTGCTTCGTGTCGCCATGCGACGCATACGCCAGCGACATGAGGTCCGCCTGCTGCGTGCGGGTCGGCATGCCGGTGGACGGGCCGGTGCGCTGAATGTCGAAGAAGACAGCCGGTATCTCGGTGTAGTAGGCTAACCCAATAAACTCCTGCATCAGCGAGATCCCAGGCCCGCTCGTGTTGGTGAATGCCCGAGCGCCCGCCCACCCCGCGCCAATCGCGATCCCCGCGGCCGACAACTCGTCCTCTGCCTGGATGATGCAGTACTTCGCGAGCCCGGTCTCCTTCTCGTGCCGGAATTTCTTGCAGAAGCTCGTGAATGCTTCCATCATCGATGTCGAGGGCGTGATCGGATACCACGCTCCCACCGTCGCACCAGCATAGACGGCGCCAAGCGCCGCGGCGGTATTGCCGTCGATGATGATGGAGCCGCTCGTTTCGTCCATCCGCTCGAGATGAAATGGCAGCGGACAGCTGTACTGCTCCATCGCGTAGTCATAGCCGAGCTTGATCGCGGTGTTGTTGGCGTCGAGCAGGGCTTTCTTCTTCGCGAACTTTTCGAGCAGCAGCTCGCCCACGATGTCCATGTCGATCTTCAGCAGCGCCGCCAGCGCGCCGGCATACACGATGTTGCGCAGCAGCGTGCGATTGCGATCGCCCTCGAAGTGCGCAACGCACAACTTGCCGAACGGAATGCCGAGGATCGTGATGCCCTCGCGCACGAGCTCCGGCTCCAACGGCCAGGACGAGTCGTAGAGCAGGTAGCCGCCCGGCCGCACCGTCGCCACATCCTTCGCGTACGTGCTCGGGTTCAGCGCGACCACGAGATCCACGAGTTGCGGACGCGCCGTGTAGCCGTCCTTGCTCACGCGGATCTCGTAGAACGTCGGCAACCCCTGGATATTCGACGGGAAGATGTTCTTGCCCGTGACGGGAATGCCCATGCGAAAGATCGCCTGCATGAGCAGGCTGTTCGCACTCGCCGACCCCGTGCCGTTCACGGTGGCCATCTTGAACGCGAAGTCGTTCACGCCACTCATGCGGTCACCGGCAGCTCGCTCGCATCCGCGGCGAACGCATACGGCAGCACCAGCGCGAACCGGGCCATGTCCCACGCCGCGGTTGGACACCGCTCCGCACACAACCCGCAGTGCAGGCAGATGTCCTCGTCCTTCACCATCGCGCGCCCGGTCTGCGGCAGCGCCGTCGAGACGAACAGGTCCTGCGTGAGGTTCATCGCCGGCGCCTTGAGTATTGCACGGAGATCCATCTCCTCCGCCGGCAACCCCGTGATCGTGAGGCAACTCACGGGACACACGTCCACGCACGCATCGCACTCGATGCACAACTGCGCCTCGAAGTGCGTCTCCACGTCGCAGTTGAGGCACCGCTCCACTTCCGTGGCCGTCTGCTCCGGCGTGAACCCCAGCTCTACTTCGACACTCACCGCCGAGAAGCGCTCGACGAGCTCGGCGTGCTGCATCTTCGAGCGCGGCGAAGGATTGAAGTCGTTCGAGTACGCCCACGAGTGCATCCCCATCTTCGTGCTCGCGAGATGCATGCGCTCCGGCGGACGATCGTTCACCGGTTGTCCCTGGCAGTGCTGGTGAATCGAGATCGCCGCCTGATGTCCGTGCTCCACCGCCCAGATGATGTTCTGCGGGCCCCACGCGGAATCGCCACCAAAGAACACGCCGCGCCGAGTGGACTCGTATGTCGCCTTGTCGATCGTCGGCATGCTCCACGTGTCGAACTCGATGCCGATGTCGCGCTCGATCCACGGAAAGGCGTTGTCCTGCCCGATCGCCAGGATCACCTCATCACACGGAATGATCACCGTGTCGATCACGCGACTCGTCTGGCGACCGCCCTCGTCAGTCCACTCCACCCTGTCGAACTCCATCCCGACGAGCCGACCAGCCTCGATGACGAAACGCTTCGGCGCATGGTTCTCGACGATGTCGATCCCCTCCTCCTGCGCATCCTCGAGCTCCCATGGCGATGCCTTGAAGTACGGACGCGAACGCCGCGCAACGACCTTCGTATCCACCCCGCCTAGGCGGCGCGACGTGCGGCAGCAGTCCATCGCCGTATTGCCGACGCCGATGATCAACACGCGCGGCGCAATCTTCTCTATGTGTCCGAAGTGGACCGACCCCAGCCACTCGATACCTATATGAATGTGCTCACGCGCTCCGTTGTCCCACCGCCCTGGAATGTCCAGCTCCTTCCCCTTCGGCGCACCGCTCCCCACGAACACCGCATCGTATCCCTCGCCGAGGAGCTGTCCAAGGCTCTCCACGCGCGTGTTGTACCGGACCTCCGCCCCCATGTCGATGATGTAGCCCGTCTCCTCGTCGAGCACCCCCTCCGGCAGCCGGAACGCCGGGATGTTGAACCGCATCAATCCGCCGGCGCGCGCATGCTGCTCGTAGATCACCACCTCGTAGCCGATGGGCAACAGGTCGTTCGCCACGGTGAGCGACGCCGGCCCCGCACCGATCAGGGCGACGCGCTTTCCATTCCGGACCGCTGGCGCCTTCGGGAGGTAAGGCCTGATGTCGTCCCGAAGGTCCGCGGCCACCCGCTTCAACCGGCAGATCGCCACCGGCTTTCCATCCACGCGTCCTCGGCGGCACGCCGGCTCACACGGCCGGTCGCACGTGCGGCCGAGGATGCCGGGGAAGACGTTCGACTCCCGGTTGAGGAGGTACGACTCCGTGTAGCGGCCCTGCGCGATCAACCGCAGGTATTCCGGCACGTTGGTGTGCGCCGGACACGCCCACTGACAGTCCACAACCTTATGGTAGTTCCGGGGGTTCGAGGCGTCTGTGTAGACGGACATGCACGCTCGGGTGTCGGGGCCCGGTCATGTTGCAGGCGGGGAAGTGACGGCGCAAGCGCGCCCAGCGTCCCATCGAATCACTTCAGGAGCGATGAGCCTCCCGGAAGCCGTGAGCAGTGGGACGCGATCTGGGGACGGGGTCCCGAGCCTCGTGGATCTTCGGGCAAGGGAGGGGTAGGACGATCACCGCGACTGTAACGCCCAGCGCTGGTCGATACGAGCGTGCCGGCCGCATATTCCGCGAGCAGGACAAGCACGAGTCGCAAATTGTATACTATTGCGCGGCGGGGATTGTATACCGTAGATTCTGCCCGGTGGGTCGATTCGCAGGACGTCAGCATGAGGATGAGTTCATGGCCATTCGCACCTCGCTCGCCGTCGCGCTCCTTGCTGCCGCTGCATCCGCGCACGCGCAGCAGGCCCCGGCGCCGGAAACCCGCTGGGAATCCTTTCTCGGTTGCTGGAGTTCGTCGCCGCCGGAAGCTCGGGCTGCAGCCGTCCGAGTCGTCTGCATCACGCCGGCATCGCGGAGCCACGTCGTCGACGTCACCGTGATTGCCGGCGGCCAGGTGGTCGCTCGCGACACCATCGATGCCAGCGGCTACGCCCGCACCGTGGAATCCAGCGGATGCGCGGGCACCGAGCGCGCATCGTTTTCCGCGGACAGGCGCCGCGTGTTCCTGCGGTCGAACGTCAACTGCGGGTCCACGCCCACCGAGGTCTCGGCGATTCTCGCAATCACCACCGACGGTGAGTGGCTCGACGTCCGCGGCGTCGCCTCACCGGGTCGCGGAGGTGTGCATGTGGAGCGCTATCGCCCCGTCGGCGTGCACAGCGCGTTGCCCCCAGCGTCCGTCGCGATGCTGGCGGCGCGCAGCCGCGACATCGAGACGGCACGCACCCGGGCCGGCGGGCGCATCGAGGTCGCCGAGGTGATCGAGGCGTCGCGCGCCATGGAACCGGCCGTGGTCGAGGTCTGGCTGCTCGAGAGCGGCCAGACGTTCGCGGCGAACGACAGCACATTGAAGGCGATGAAGGAGGCAGGCGTTCCGCAACAGGTGGCCGACGCGATGATCGCGGCGAATACCCCGAGTGGTTCGCGCTATGTCCGCCTGGATGAGCTGAATGGGTTCTACACCGACCACAACATCGCGTCCAACGCCTGGGAGATGGGCACCGGGCTCCGGAAGGTGTTCGTGATGCCGGTTGGCTCGATCTTCGGTTTCGGTAGCTTCAGCATCTACGGCTTTCCCTACTACGATCCCGCCTGGGTGTTCGGCGCCCTCCCGAGCAACGCGTACGGCCGCCGCTCCGGAATACCGAACCTCTATCCGCCGGTGATCAAGCTCGCGAACAGCGCGTCGGCGCAGGAGACGCAGGGCTTCGGAAAGACCGAGGCGCGGGCGGTGGAAAAGCCGACCAAGGGCGGGACCTTGGCGGGCGCCACGCGCAAGGTGGTCGAGAAGCTCACGAGCAAGGGCTCGTCGGACGGAAACGGACCGTCGCCAGCGGCGGCCCCGAAAACCACGGCGCCTCCAGGGATCGCTCCCGCCCGCGGCAGCCGCTGATCAGCCGCTAGTCGTCCGTCCTCGATTCGGCGCCATCGACACGGTCGGTGGCGCCGTTCTCGTTCGCGCTGGCGATGCGGCCGAGCCGGTAGTGTTCGGTGGCTTGGGCGAGGCGGGCCTGCCCCGCATCAGTTTCGTACCAGTGCCGGGCGTCCCCTACGGATCGCTGGGCGCGCTGACTCGCTTCATCGTCGTGTGAGGAGCGCATCAGCGCGTCATCCATAAGCAGGAATTGGTGTGTTGCCCGGCTTCACGTGGAGTCACAATAGCAGGAAGCGCGGAATGGTGCACAAGCATTTCATCGCAACGTGGCTCGTTTGTATGCGGCGACCCTCGCGCGGAAAGTGGAATGAGCGAAGGGACCTACGGATTGCCGGCTTCACCTGATTGAACGAATTGCCCTGTGGACGGGACGTCTCCTCGCGCCGGCCGGATGAAGATGTTCTTTTTGCGATGGACGGCTTGTTGAGGTCACCTCCGCTGTGGTCACTTTCGGAGCAATCCGAAGAATCCGTCTATCCGAAAAATCCGTAGGTTCCATTTCGTTGGTATGGCGCGTTTTGCAAGAGATTGTCGCATAACGCGGCAATTGTTGCCACAAGCCACCGAATCGATCCCGGACGAGATGACGAAAGCACATGGGACTATTTGTCCCCC
>JBKJMP010000667.1:0-4802 GCA_046596395.1 Gemmatimonadaceae bacterium | reverse complement strand
GATCGGTCACCTCCTCGGCCTCGATCACACCGGGGATTCCACGAGCATCATGGCGCCGAAGGTGCGCGTCCGCTCGCTCTCGCGCGCCGACCGCGCCACCGTGCGCCTGCTGTACACGCTCCCGCCGGGAGGCGTCCGCTAGTTCGGCTGCGTCTCGAGCTCGTCCCGGTCGCCCTGCTCGTCGGTCTCGCTGGCTTCGTGCTCGTCAACGCGATGCGCGATTCCCGCTCGCGAGCCAGCCGGCAACGCCTGGCCGAGACAGCCACTGTTGCTGCTGATACGGTCATGATGCGCGACGGCGTCGTGCAGGGCACGGCGCGACGCGAGTTCGTTCCTGCTGGGGTCGAGCCTGCCGCGTCTCCCGAGGAGATGAAGCGGCGCGTCGGGAACCTCGCGCCGGGCACGTACGTCCTCGACATTCTCGCCGCGCAGGACAGCGCACTCTATCGCTGGCCGGAGCGCCGCAGCAATGCGCTGCGCGTCTGGATCGAGCCGACGTCTGCCGTGGCTGCTTGGAGCGAGCAGTACCCCCACATCGCGCGCGAGGTCTTCGCGGAGTGGGGGCAAGCTGGCTTTCCGCTGACGTTTGCCTTCGTCTACGACTCCGCCGGCGCCGACATCACCATCCGCTGGCACGGGCGGTTCCCGCCCGAGGAGGGCCAGCGGATCGGTCTCACGGAGCGCATCCAGTCGAGGGATTTTCTGATCACCCACGCGCGCGTAGGCATCGCGAATCACGACAGCACCGGCCGCGCACTGTCACCGACGACGGTCGGCGGCATTATCCGGCACGAGGTCGGCCACGCGCTGGGCCTCAACCACTCGAGCGATCGCACGAGCGTGATGTACCGCGAGTCGGCGACGTCCACGATCGGCGTTTCGGATCGCGCGACGCTGCGGTTGCTGTACCTGGTGCCGGGCGGATCCTTGAAATAGGCAACGGGTGACAGGGCCCTGTTCCCTGTTCCCTGTTCCCTGTTTCCTGTCACCTGTTTTTTTTCGGCGCTACTCTTGCCTCAAGGCCGCGTCATGCACGACGTCGCCATCGTCGGCGGAGGACCCGCCGGCCTCACGGCCAGTCTCTGGCTCGCTCGCTATCTGCACAGCGTCATCCTCGTTGACTCCGGCGACCCACGGAACTGGGAAACCCGAGGGGTGAACGGCTTTCTCGGCCATCCCGGCATTCGCCCAGCAGAGCTTCGCGGCTTGGGGCGCGATGAGGCGCGATCGACCGGCGTCGAGCTCGTGGATGGCGTCTGCGAATGCATCACGCGACACGACGACGACCACTACGAACTCTTCCTCGCCGGCGGGCGACGCGTAGAGGCGCGGCGGCTGCTCCTGGCGATCGGCCTCAAGGATGTCTGGCCCAACATCCCTGGACTCGAGCACGTCTACGGCGCGAACGCGCACGTTTGTCCCGACTGCGATGGGCACGAGTGTGTCGACAAGAAGGTCGTGATCCTCGGCAAGGGACGAAAGGCCGTCGGCCTCGCGCTCGATCTCACCTCGTGGACGAAGGACATCATCATCTGCACGAATGGGGCACCCGCCGATTTCGACCTGCCCGAGTACTGCGAGAAGCTCGACGCGCTGAACATCCCGGTCATCGAGCGCCCCATCTCGCGCGCGGTGCACGCAGGGTCGCAACTCCACTCACTCGAGTTCGACGACGGGCTTGAACTTGACGTGGACAAGATCTTCTTCGCGATCGGCCAGTACCCCGCCGACGACCTCGGCGCGCAACTGGGCTGCGACCGCGACAGCGGCGGCCACATCATCGTGGACGACGGCTATCACACGTCGGTGTGGAATTGCTTCGCGGCGGGTGACATCGTCCCGGGTCCGCAACTGGCGATCGCGGCAGCGTCAGATGGCGCGATCGCGGCATTGTCGATCCACAAGTCGCTCGTGCCAGAGAGCCGCAAGCTGACGCCGCTGGATCACTGAGCAACCATTGTCAGCCTGAGCGAGGCGAAGGATCTGCACCTCGCGCGCTCAGGACAAAACCATTACCACCTCACCTTCAACATCACCTTCTGAACCTTTTTCCCTCTGACGATCTCGAGCTCCACTGCCTGCTCACCCTCCTCCCACACCATCCCGACGAGCTGTCTCACCTGCGCGACCGACCGAACGGCCTGATTCGCCACCTTCGTGATCACGTCGCCGTCCATCAACCCGGATTCGTCCGCCGGCGTGCCCACCGGAACTGCCGTCACCAACACCCCCGTCGTTACGCCGAGCGCAGTGGCGAGGCCCGGGGTAACCGTCGTGAGTGAGGCACCGGCCACGCCCGTGGTGGTGAAGCTGAACACGAACCCCGGACGGGGCGCCGATCCCGCGATCGGCGGCGCAGCCGGCGTCGCTCCCCCGTGGACAACGGGAGGCTGCCGAACCGACGCGCCACGCATCCCCCCGCCTACGGACGGCGGCGGCATTGGCGCCGACCGGGGGAACGACGGTCCCTCCGGCAGCATCACGTACGAGCCCTTGTCGCGCACGAAATCATCGCGGCGCAACACGATGCGCTGCGGCGCCTCGGCGATCGTCACCGGGATGTCCCGCGCGCGACCATCCCGCCGTATCCGCACGACCACGCGGGCATTCGGGCGGAGGAGCCGCGTGAACGAGATATCCTCGCGCACATCGCGCCCGTCGTACGACACGACCGTATCCCTGGGCGCCAGACCAGCGCGCTGCGCCGGCGAGCTCGGATCCACCGACACGATCTCCGGATAGCTGGCGTAGCGGACGATCAATTCCCCGTTCTCGATGCGCGGCAGGTAGCCCGAGCCCTCGACGACGATGCCCATCCATCCCCGCGGCATCCCGGGAGGACCTTCGTCCACCTGCATCAGCGCACGCGACATCGAGGCCGACGACCGCGCGGCACCCATCGGCGCGATCCCTCCGCTGCGGACGTAGAGCACCCGGTCGCCTGCGCGGGCCATCACGTCGCTCATCCGCTCCGCCGTCCGCGAGAGCTCAGACTCGATGCGTCTGCGCTCCGCCGCCGTCAGGTCCTCCGACACGCCGAGTCGAGACAGGGAGTCGAGCTGACTCTGGAGACGCCGTAGCTGGCGCTCCGTCGAGTCCACGGGCTGGGCGCCAGGCGCGCGCCTGGTGATCTCGATGCGAGACTGCGCACTCGCGTGCGCGGCGCTCATGAACAGCGCCAGGGCCACAGGAGCGGCGAAGCGGACAGCGCGGTCGAGTGTGGAAAGGTGCACGGACATCAGAAGCTGTTCACGCGATGAGTCGCCGGAAGCGCGGTGTTGAGCTGGCGGAGGGTCGCCTCGCGCTGGCCCAGCGTCGTGAGATAATAGCCGTTGATCACCGGATCATGTGGTGCGGTGCGGAGCGCCTCGCTGGTGGTGGAGATCACGCGATCGAGGGCGGCGAGACGCGAGCGGTACGCCACGGGATTCCCCGTGCCCGCACCCGCGGTATCGTGTTGCGCGAGGTAGGCTGCAGCCTGCTGGTAGCGCAGCTCGAACCTGGCCTGCGCAGCGCGCGCGTCTTCGACCGAAGCGAACACGGAGTCGGCCGTCGGGGACTCGACCGATACGACGTTCCCCGGCGTCGGGATGGAACCGGCGGTCGGTAGGGGCCCGGCCCCCGCCGATACCCGTCCCACCGCAACGCCCCCCGCGACAAGGAGCAGGCCAGCCGCGATGCGCAGCATCCCCATCGTCCTCCGCCGCGCCGGAGCCGGCGTCGCGACGTTCGTCAGGGCGAGTTCGGCCGCGATCGAATCCCATCGCGTGACCGGAAGCCCGAACGGCTCGCGCTCCGCGTGCGCCATGGCCACGAGTGCCTGGTAGACCGCGCGCTCATGAGCACACGTGGGACACGCCGCGAGGTGCGCCGCCTCGTCGTTCGTCGGGATGTCGTCGCCAAGTGCGGCGAGTCGTTCAGTATGCAGGTGAAGCATGTTCCGCGGTGTTCGAGCGAATCGTCCGTGTGGGTGCATCGACCATGTGAGCCAGTAGAACGCGCAGCTTCGCGCGAGCCTTGAAAAGTTGAGACTTGGAGCCGCCGGCCGTTATCCCCAGCTCGGTAGCGATCTCCTCGTGCGTGTACCCCTCGACGTCGTGGAGCAGGAAGACCGTGCGCGCACCGGGTGACAGCTTGTTGGCGGCCTCCTCGATGGAGGTGGCCAGCAGTGCCCGCTCCGCTTCCGGTTCGACCGACGCGCTTTCGTCGGTCACTTCCACCTCCAGCGCTGCCATCCGTTTCGTCCGGCGCAGGGCGTTCAACGTGCGGTTCACCGCGATGCGGTGTGCCCAGGTTCCGAACTGCGAATCGCCCCGAAACGTCGGCAGCGCCCGGAAAATCTGGATCCAGACGTCCTGTGCCACATCCGCCGCCAGGTCCTGATCGTGGCCGACGAGCCGGCGGACCACGACGTCGATATGCGGCGCGTGGCGGGTCCAAAGGGCCCGCATCGCCGCCTGATCGCCAAGGATGGCGCGCTGGACAGTGAGCTGATCATTCTCCATGACGGTCATCCAATCTGTCACGTCGTGGGCGAGAAAGGTTGCCGGAGGCGCAGAACCTCCGGTCACCGGTAACCCGGTGGTTTTCGCCGTACGGCTCGTGACCACCGATGGCTTCACCTTGGTGCGGCCGAACGACGGGCTGGATCGATCCAAGTCCTGGGAGCCCCGGTCGCGGGTAGCTGGTTCCGGGTAACAAACGTTCGTAACGTCAGTGACCCGCAACCAACCACCCTCAACCGGCTCACCCAGAACTTGGATCGAGGGTCGCTTGTCCCGATCTGTCCACGAAAGGACCGG
>JBKJMP010000580.1:0-12117 GCA_046596395.1 Gemmatimonadaceae bacterium | reverse complement strand
TCCTTCAGCCGCCGACCGATGCCGAGGTTGCGCGCCGCCTCCTTTACGGCGAGCAGGTGCGACCAGTGCGTGGGGCGGCCGTCGACGACGCCCGTGAGTCCGAAGACGAAGCCGTACATCTCGCCATCCGGGGCGAATGCGCCGAGGCAGATGCCGCCGACGTACGTTGCGACCTGGAGCAGCGTGGCGGGGATGCGGTCGAACTCCGGGCCCCACACCTCCGCCTGAAGGGCGACGCAGGCGTGGTACTCGGGGAGGGAGGCGATGGCGCGCACCTGGATTTCAGTGGCGGCGGCGGCGCTCATGAAGGTGCTGCCGGGGGTATGGCGCGGAGCTGCAGGCAAGGGCGTGGCACTGCTGCGGGCGGGAGTGGATGTTTCGGCTGGACCGCCAACATATGCACCAGAGTGGTATACCACAATGGTCTCTACACTGTCGCGCCCGCGGGTCGGTCGACCAGGACTGCCGACCGGCAGCCTGGCGGCTCCGACCGGTGGCTGCGGTTCCAACCGTCGACACTTCCGTTCTTGCCGGCCCCCCCGCGGCGCATCTATGCTTCGCCGATGGCAGCCCATCCCCGTCGCGCGCCGGCGCGCAAGACCGTTCAGGCACGCTCCCTCACCGCCGAACTGGCGGACGACTCGCTCGATCAGGTATCCCGGGCGTACCAGGAGCTTCGGCGCATCATCGTCTGGGGTCAGCTCCCGCCGGGCTCACACATCTCCGAGCGCATCGTCAGCGAGCGTCTGAACCTGAGCCGTACGCCCGTCCGCAGCGCGCTGCACCGGTTGGAGCAGGAGGGGTTCGTCACGTCGCAGGGCACGGGGCGGGAGCGGCGCCTCATCGTCGCCCCGCTCACGAAGCACGACGGCCATGAGGTGTTCACCATCGTGGGACACCTGGAGGGACTCGCCGTGCGGGAGGCCGCCGAGCTGCCCGCGGCGCGCCGGAAGGCGCTCGTCTCGGCGTTGCGCGCGGTCAACGCGACGCTCTCCGATCAATCGAGCAAGAAGGGAAACTCGACGCGCTACTTCGAGCTCGACATCGAGTTTCACCGGCTCTACGTGGAGGAGGTCGCGGGCCCTCGGCTTCTCACGCTGCACCGGGCGATCAAGCCGCAGAGCGAGCGCTACATCCGGCTGTACGTCACGGTGCTCGTGGACCAGATCGCGACGTCGGTGCGCGAACACGAGCGCATCGCGACGGCGATTGCGCGCGGCGATCCCGATGCGGCGCAGAAGGCGGTGGAGACGAACTGGCGCAATGCTGCGGACCGACTGGTGCAATGCATCGCTACGCAGGGCGAGCGTGGGAGCTGGAGTCGGGGGTGATCGCTGGAGGTGTCCGCCCAGACCGCGCGGAAGGGAGCCCAGACCGCGGAAGCAAACCCAGACCGCGGGAACACCGATGACGCTGAAAGAACGCACGCCGGCGGCGCTGTTACTGCGTTCTTCGTTGTCGGTTTGCCAGGTCCCTCTCGCGTTAGGGGAGTCGGTCACCCTTCGTGATTCCGAGAATTATTCTGCATCGCGTGACTGAGTCTCCCGGGTCGTTCAAAAATCAACTTGGTTTCTTCAACGCTGTTACGGCGACGTCGGCGTGCGCGGTTTCGGCGTCATTGGCGTTCCGTGGTCTGGGCTTCACTGATCTCACGCCGCCAGACCTTCGACGGGATATACGTGGAGACGCGCGGCGCAGCTGCCCACATTCGTGGCCGGGCGCGCTGCTCTAGCCCGCGAGTTCCGCCGATGCGACGCGCGCAGCCTCGGCCAGAACCGCCGCGCCGACGAAAAGGCTCTCCTCGGCCGCATGAAACTGCGACGTGTGTGCCGGTATCACCGGCTCGTTCGCCATGCGCGCACCGACGCGCATGAAGCACCCCGGAATGCGCTCCATGTAACACGCGAAGTCTTCCGCGGCCATGTTGGTGATGCCGAGTGGCACCAGTGCCGATGCGCCGAGCACGGATTCGACTGCCGTGCGCGCCCACGCGGCCGGGCGCTCGGCATTCACCACGGGGGGCGGCCCGAGCGTGATTTTTACCGACGCGGTGAGTCCGTGGGCCACCGATATTCCCTCGGCTATTCGGCGAACTTCCTCGCCGATGAGTGCGCGCGTCACGGGATCGACCGCGCGAAGCGTTCCACCGAGCGTGGCGCGGTCGGGAATCACGTTGAGCGCGCCGCCGGCATGAATCGTCGCGACCGTCACAACCGCAGGGGTTGCGGGATTCACTCGGCGCGCCACGATCGTCTGAAGCGCGTTGATGATGGCGGCCGCACATACGACTGGGTCGGCCGACTCGTGCGGCCGTGCGCCGTGTGCGCCGCGTCCCATGAGCTCGATCTCGAAGGTGTCCGCCGATGCGGCGAGCGGACCGGCCTGCGCGACCACCTCGCCGACGACGAAGCGCTGATCGACATGAGCCCCGAAGATTGCGGCGACGTCATCGAGCACGCCCGTCGCCATGATCGCGGCCGCGCCCTCGCCGAGCTCCTCGGCCGGCTGGAGGACGACGAGTACGTCGCCGGCGGCGGGGCGTTGCGCGAGGAGATGCGCCGCGCCGACTGCCCACGCCGCGTGCACGTCGTGCCCGCAGGCGTGCATGACGCCGGCGTTCACGGAGGCGTATGGCAGTCCGGTGTCCTCCTGAATCGGGAGGGCGTCGATGTCGCCGCGCACCGCGACCACCGGCGCGCCGCGCGTGCGGCCGCGGAAGCGTGCGACGACACCGGTGCCCGCCACGCGCTGGATGCTCTCCGGCTCCAGCGTCGCAAGGGCGCGCTCGAGCGCGTCGGCCGTGCGTGTCTCGGCGAACGAGAGCTCCGGATGCCGGTGCAGGTCACGCCGCAGCGCCACGAGGCTGTCTCGCAGGGAAGCAGGGAAGAGTGCGTCGAGGCCGTTCGTCAGCGTGATCACGGGGGCCAGATTGATTGATATGCTTGTTGTGGATCGGGATGTACATACGTCATGTCCGGTCGTTTTTCCATTCGCCTCGAGGTTTTCGTCATCGCGATGAGCAATTGGAGTGTCGCACCGACCATCTACCGTGCCGTGGCACGTGCGATGTTCGCCCGCTTCGGCGGACTGGATGCGCTGAGGCGCGATGCGCTCGATGCGATTGAACTCCGTGATCGAGCGTGCTGCGGCTGCGATCATGCCCACCGGTTGCGTCGTGGCAAACGGGCGCGGGCGCCTGGTCATCGCGCGGCGGGGGCCCAAGGTCGGTCGCGTCGAGCGATAGCCGCACCCCTGTAGGCGAGCTTTCACTGAGCGAGCAACGCGCCTATCTTCGCTGTTGCTTCAAGCAACCGTCCTTCACCGGAGCCATCCTGAGCGACACGCTGCACCAGCAGCTCGAGGCCTCGCTCGGCGCTGCCTACGTGATCGAGCGCGAGCTCGGAGGCGGCGCCATGGCGCGCGTCTTCCTCGCTCAGGAGATCCGGTTCAAGCGTCACGTGGTGGTGAAGGTGCTGGCGCCCGAGTTTGGGCAGGGAGTGAGCGCCGAGCGGTTCGAGCGCGAGATCGAGCTCGCGGCGGCGCTCCAGCAGGCCAACATCGTCCCCGTCATTACGGCCGGTGAGCTGGATGGCGTGCCGTGGTACACGATGCCGTACGTTGCCGGTGAAAGTTTGCGGCAGCGGATGGACGCCGGCCTCATCCCGCTCGGCGATGCGGTGAGGATTCTCGCCGACGTGCTCCGTGCGCTGGCCTACGCGCACGAGCGTGGCGTCGTCCATCGCGACATCAAGCCCGCGAACGTCCTGCTCAGCGAAGGCACTGCGGTGGTGACCGACTTCGGCGTCGCGAAGGCACTGTCGGCGTCGAGGGCGCAGCCGCTCGATGGAGCACTCACGATGGTTGGCACGTCGATCGGCACGCCGGCATACATGGCGCCGGAGCAGGCCTTGGGCGACGAGGTGGACCATCGCGCCGACATCTACTCGTGGGGCGTGATGGCCTACGAGGTGCTCGGCGGCACGCACCCGTTCGCTGGCAAGACGAGCTCGCAGCTCATCAAGGCGCAGATTGCCGAGGAGCCACGTCCGTTGCCGGCGCTCGCGCCGACGTTGCCGCGCGCGTTGACGGCCCTGGTCGAGCGGTGCCTGCGCAAGGAGGCGTCAGAGCGACCGCAGGACGCACGGACGCTGTTGGCGGCGCTCGACGATCGCGCCATGCTCGAGGCTGGTCACGTCGCACCGAGGGCGACGAGCGTGCGCGCGCCGCTGGTGCTGGTTGCGGTTCTCGTCGCCGCGGCGATTGGGGTGTTCGTCATGCAGCGTGCGACGTCCGACGACGTGCCCGATGTGGCGGGCGTACGACCGACAGGCATCGCGGACTCGGGGTTGACGAGGCTCGCCGTGCTTCCGTTCGAGAATCTCGGGCGGCCGGAGGATGCCTACGTCGTGGATGGCATCACCGACGAGTTGCGATCGCGACTTTCGTCCGTTCCGGGCATGCGCGTCATCGCGCGAGCGAGCTCCAACGCCTATCGCGGCAGCACGAAGCCGCCAGAGCAGATCGCCACGGAACTGGGCGTCGACTATCTCCTCACCGGAACGCTGCGAAGCGAACCGGATTCGGGCGGCAATCGCGCGCGGTTCAAGGTGAGTCCCGAGCTCGTGCGCGTGCGAGCGAGTGGCGCGCCCGAGGCGGTGTGGTCGCAATCACTCGACGAACCCGCTGGTGATGTTTTTCAAGTGCAGACGTCTATCGCGACAAAGGTGACGGGCGCGCTGAACCTTGCGCTTGCCGGCACCGACCGGGCGAGAATGGTCGAGATTCCCACGCAGAACCCGGCGGCGTACGACGCGTTTCTCCGCGGCGAGGCGAACTGGGAGGCAGCCACGAATGGCGACTTCACCGCATTGCAACGCGCGAGTAGCTACTACGCGGATGCCGTGCGCGCCGACTCCACTTTCGTGGCAGCCTGGGCGAAACTGTCGCGCGTGAGCTCCATTCGGTACCGCGACTTTGGCCGCGATACGACGCAGGCGTCGCTCGCGCGCACCGCGGCACTACGCGCGATGGCATTGGCGCCAGATCGCGCCGAGCCACGCCGCGCGCTCGCGGCATCGCACATTTACCTGAACCGCGACTCGCGGGCCGCACTCGCGGTGTACGAGCCGGTACGCCACCTCGCGGCTGGTAACGCCGACTTCCTGCAGGGACTTGCCGCGGCCGAGGCTGGGGTGGGGCGGCTGGAGGAGGCCGTGCGCGATGGGCTGGCTGCACGAGCGCTCGATCCACGATCGATCTCGTTCATCGGCGAGCACGCCTTGCACCTCGCCTGGTTGGGACGGAACGATGAGGCGCAACGCGAGCTGGTACGCGCGCAGACGATGGCGCCGTGGAGCTCGGGATTGCTGCAGGTGCGCGGCCGCCTCGCGATCTCGCGCGGCGACTCGCTGGCCGCGCGCGCCGTGGTCGACGATGCGGTGCGGAGGATGGGGCCCGGCGTGTGGACGCGCGCGAGCACCTGGATGCTCAGCGATGCGCAGCGGAGAAAGAAGATCGGGGCCTACCAGGCGGTGTTCGGCGCGAATGACGCGCGCACGCTCGGCGTACGCATGGAGGACGCGTGGTATCGCGGCGACACGACGGAAGCGCTGCGACTCGCGCGGATTCTTGTTCCGATGGTGAAGGCGAGCATCGCGCGCACGCCGACCGATGGACCGGCCATCGCTGGCTACGGAACGCTGCTCGCCTTCACGGGGCGGCCAGTCGAGGGGATAGCGGAGAGCCTGCGCGGCGTGTCTGTGAGTCCGTATGAGCGCGATGTCATGACAGCAACTGCGTCCCTGATGTCGCTCGCGTCGACCTATCTCGCGGCCGGCATGCCCGACAAGGCGATCGACGCGCTCGAGGATCTGCTCTCGCGACCGTCCGACGCGAGCAAGGGTTGGTTGCGCATCGATCCCACCTGGCGGTCGCTGCGCGGCAATCCGCGGTTCCAGAAGCTCGTATCTCCCTAGGTTACAGACCAGCGACGATTGACCTCCCTGATCTCGTCGAGTAGCTCGGGGTAGAAGTCGGTACGCGCACCTGCCTCGATCAACCGCTCGAATGTTCGAGGATAGTTGCGCTGGCGAAACTCCTCGTGTTGAACGATGTAGCTGAACCAGACGGTGCTGCTCAACACGGTGCCACCGTAGGCGTTGAGTGCCTCCAGCGGGGCGCCGTGCGCAATCAGGAGATCCATCACGCCGAGGTGCCCGCCCGCACTCGCCTGGTGCAGCGCGGTCATCCCATCGGAGGCGGCAACGTCCACGCCGTGGTCGAGGAAGAATCGCACGATCTCCAGATGGCCGCGTTGAGCCGCGACGATCAATGCAGCCTCGCGCTGTTGCTGGCTCGACCGCTCGAACATCGCCTCCACGCGACGGACGTCGCCGATCCCCGCCGCCGCATAGAGCGTGTCCACCCGCGCGCCGCGTTCTGCCAAGGCATCCGCCGCCTCGGGACATCCGTTTGCGAGCGCGTTGCGCACGAGTTCATGAAGGTCACCCTCGCCGTCGAGGCGCGCACCGCGTTCGAGCAACACGTCGATCAGCGGGATCTGCAGCTTCTTCGCGCGCGGATGCGCGCTTGTCGAAACGAGGCCGAGTGTCGTGCTGCCACCACCATACGCTTCGCTCGTGGCGTCGACTTCGGCGCCCGACTCGAGCAGCAACGCGGCGACGTCGAGGATGTTGTCCGGCGTCACCTGCCGGTAGTCCTCGACTCCATTCGCAGAGATGTAGTGCAGGAGCGTGGAGCGATGTGCGCGGGTCGAGCGTTGGCGAATGAGATCGGGGTGCTCATGCAGCATGCGTCGTAGCGTCTCCACGTCGCCGGCGATGACCGCATCCGCGGCGTTTTCGAAGCGGGCGACCACCGGATCGGCAGCATTCATCGTAGCGACGTAGTCGAGCAGCTTTCGCCAGCTTGCAAAGTGATGCAGCCGCGCGATGACGAGTTGTGCGTCCGAGAGTGCGAACGCGCCGGCGCGCGTTTCGTCGGGCGACAGCCCGCGGCAACGCGGGTGGTTCCAGCGAATCTTCTCGAGTGCCTCGCGATCCCCGGCGCGGAACGCCTTGACGAGATCCTTGGCCTGTTTTAGGGACTGCTCCAGGTTGATGCGCGCGACACTCGCGGGCACGGACATGACACACCTCCTTTCAGGAGCGCCCGTGGTCCGCCATCGTCGGGCTGAAGGATGGTGGCGCCTCTCGCGCTCGTGTTGACGTTTTCGCACGAACGGCTGGCCGGCTAGGCTCGGCGGCGGCGCACGATGGCGAGTGCCGATCTGGCTCGCTCTTTCATCGTTACCGCGGCCACCACGCCATACACGAGCGCGCCGACCGCTACGAGGAGTGCCAGGCGAGCAGGCGCCCCCACACCGAGCCTGAGCAGGAGCGTGCGCGCCGCAATTACGGAAGCCGACATCAGCAACGTGCCGATCGCAGGCTTCGCCAGCACTCGGCCGAGCTGCCACAGCGGAATGTTGATCTCTCGGCACGTCGTTCGAAACAGCGCGATGGCAAGCGGTGGGAAGAGAATCGCCCACGCCCACGCCACGCCGATGCTGCCCCATTGTGAGCCGATCAGAAAGCCGATTGGAAGGACGGCGCCCATCGCAAAGGCGTAGTGCATGACGACCGTACCGCGCATTCGCGCGATGAGCACCTGCGTGCAGGTGGGCGCGATGCTTCGCGCCAGCAAGATGATCGCCAGCACCTGGATCAATGGAATCGCGCCGAGCCATTTGTCGCCCAGGACGACGGGCACGAGATCAGGGGCGACGACCGCCATTCCCACGGTTGCGGGAAAGAGCACGATTGCCAGTCCTTCCACGAGTAGCAGGAAGTAGCGACTCAGCTCCTCGTCGCTGTGCTGCGCTTGCGCGAAGATGCCCGGCGTCACGGACATGATCACCGAGTTGATCTTCTCGCTGGGCAGGCTCGTGAGCGTCCATGCCATGGAGTAGGTGCCGGTCGCCGCCGCTCCGAACCGCATCGAGACCACCATGAGGTCCGCGTTCGAGTACAGATAGAACGCGAGGCGCGACGCCATCACCTCACTGCTCAGCCGCAGGGACGACCGAATCTCCGAGAACCGCGGAAAGGCGAGTGAGTATCTGGTGTGGACGTACATGAGGAGAGCGAAGACCGCGGAGGCGCTCAGTTCGTTGAGCACGAGCGACCAGTAGCCGAACCCGGATGCGGCGAAGATCAGGAGCGTGATCGATCCTGTCAGTGCGCGGACCATCTCCAGGGACGATAACCGCCGAAAGTCCAGCCGTCGCTGAAGGAGTGCGGACGGTAGCGCATTCAGCGTTGTCAGCGCGGCCGATACGCCGAGGATGGGGAGCACCCCACGGAGTTGCGGCATATGTAGCAGCTCGGCCACGGGCTGGGCAACCAGCATTGCAACCGCACAGGCCGCGAGTCCGATCAGCAGCGCCATCCCTCCAAGCTGCGCGATTTGCCGATCGGTCAGCGAACGCTGGGCTACGATCGCCGTACCAAGTCCGAATTCCGTGAGCGTGCGCATCAAGCCAATGAAGATGCTGGCCGACGCAATTACTCCGTAGTCCGTTGGCGCAAGAATGCGAGCGACGAGAATGGTGACGACCCACGTCATCGCCTGGGCCGAAAGTCTCGCCACGGCGGACCACGCCACGCCGCCCGCGAACGATCGATCGAGCGCTTGGCGATCCGTTGGCTCGCCGGTGGAACGAGGCGGTCGAAGTCCCGGCACGATGGCCTCGGGCTCCTCCGTGCTCAACGGTCAGCCTGCGGGGTAGCAGCGTCCTCCACCAGGTCCGTCGCGGCCTGCAGCGCCTGTTGTAGATAGGACCACGAGGCCGCCCGCCACTCGTCCATCGCCGCTGCGGCCTCGGCATAGGGCAGCACGAGCGACGTTGAGGGGAGCATCGAATCGATTCCCATTGCCCGGTCGCTCAACTTCAGTCGATCCAACAGGTCCGTCATGCGCGAGAACGTGGCGGCCTCGGTTCTGTTCTCATAGCGGCGAAAGGTGAGAAACGGCTTTCGGAAAACGACGGAGAACACCGTTCCATGAAACGAGTCGGTACAGATGAACGAGGCGTCACGAACGAGTCCCAGAAATTCGCGCGGACCCACGTCGAACTCGCGCGCGGTGTCGTGGCTCGCGCTCTCGATGTCGGAGCGATGAAACGGAAGTACGACGACGTCGAGCGCATTCGCCTCGGCAATGGCACGCGCATGGTTGCGTACGTAGCCATCCGACTGTAGCGCGTAGCACAAGACGTAGGGGCGCTCGCGCTTCGGCGGCACGACGATCGTGTCCCAATCTTCCGCCGTGAGCAGCATGGTGGGATCGACGACGACCTGCGCCTCGCGCCCAGTCAACTCGCGTATGAGGTCCGCGCCTTTGCTTTCGCGCACGGATAGCTGCGACATCCCATTCAGCGATTCGCGCATCCAGGATTTCGCCGTCTCGGGGATCTCCGATACGCCGATGCTGGGCGCGTACGCGACCCTGCGGTGTTTCTCCGTGAATGCCAGATAGTAGCTGTCGTCGCCAAAGTGCCCCAGCGGACTCCAGACCTGATCGCTGCCTACTACAAACGCGTCACATTGGGGCGGATCGTGGGCCAGTTCGCTAAAGCGCTGATACGACCTGGGGCCAAGATGGATATATGTCTCCCAGAACTCCTGGAACAGCCTACGTCGCGTCTCGGTCAGCCGGCTCTCCCGTTGCTGGGCGCGCCTGTCGAGAATTCCTTGCACCAGTAGCGACGGATTGCGGAGGATCCGGTGCAACCGCTCGACGGTTCGCAGGGGAGGCGGCGACGGCGCCACGTAGTCGATGACTTCACACTCGTAGCCCAATCGCTCAATTGTGGTCTGGAGCGCGAAAAGCTGTAGTTGACTTCCGTAGTTGAAGTACCGGGGGAGGGAAAGCAACCCGATTCGACTCATGGTGATCTCGAGGTGTTCATGAGCGCATAAATTAGTCGCGTGAGGTACGGATGGCCATGTGCCCAGTCGGCATCTCGATGTGCACGCGCGGCATTGCGTGTGAACGGTCGGCTGGTCCGCCCGTGCGCCGGGTGCGGGGAGTGACGACGCGCGCGCTTCGCTCCGATACTCGCACGTGGACTCCCCTGAGAATGATGGTAGCTTGTGGAGTCCCAGTTTCGACCTTGAGCACGATCTGGCCCTACGGCGCGAACGAATCATCACGGAGGTACGGCGTGCGGGCTTCAGTTACCGCGATTGTTCCGGTGTTCAACGGAGGAGAGCTACTCGGCGACGCGATTCGTTCCATCCGTGCGCAGACGCGCGCGGTAGACGAATTACTTGTCGTTGACGACGGCTCGACGGACGGATCGGCAGGTGTCGCCGAGGAACTCGGCGCGCGGGTGATTCGACTGCCGGAGAACCGTGGTCCATCGGCCGCGCGCAATGAAGCGTTGCGGAGCGCACAGGGCGATATCGTAGCCTTCCTGGATTGCGACGATACATGGCTTCCGGGGCATTGTGCCCTTCTCGTCGATGCGCTCGAGCGCTTCCCGGAGTGCAGTGTTGCCTCCGCTCAGACGGCGCTGTCGCGGGAGCTTGCTGACTTGCCGGACCGACCGCCGTATGGTGCTCCCTTCGATGCCTTGGCGCTGCTGGTCCGTGCCAACTTTGTCCCCCAGGCGGGCGCCGTCGCACGGCGTGAAACGCTCCTTGCCGTGGGCGGCTACGATGAGCGCCGACGCCTCTCGGAAGACTACGGGTTGTGGCTCCAGGTCGCCCTGCATGCCTCGTTCGTCACGTTCTCCGACATCACCGTCCATCGACGAGTTCACCCGGGGCAGGCCACCTGGGGTCGCCAAGCAGAATTGTACCGCGCTTCCTGGGAGCTGCGTCTCGCGCTACTCGTCGAAGAGCAGGTCGCTTCCATTCCCGAGCGTCGGTCAGAGATCATCCGTGCAATGCATCTCGCACTGTGGGACGAGTTCCGCAGTACGTGGTATGCTGGCGACCTGTCGGCGTTCATGGAAATCGAGGCGGCGGCTGTCCGCGTGCCCAATGCCGGCGGGATACTGAGTCGCTGGAGAATCCGACGCCGGGCCGGGTGGCGCGCCTGGAGCGCCGTGGTTGCCGTGCGCGAGGCCATGAGGCACAGGCGAAGCGCTTCTTGATTCAAGGCAGCCCCGCGTTGCGTCTTGCATTCCTCGCACTGCTCGCGACCATCCAGAGTGCATGCGCGCCAAGCGTGCATCGAATGTCGCCTCCGGACACCGGTCGGAGTGGCTCGATCGCCAGGAATGTCGACCTCGCGGCCGCGTCAGCACTCATCGAGCGCGTCGTACCCGGTCACTCCCGGGACTTTCACGTAGCAGCGATACCCGACAGCGCCGGCCTCGACATCTTCGAGGTTGCACAGGACGCCCAACGCATCATCTACTGCACGTTCTCCTACTCCATGGCCTGGTGGGACTGGGCGCAGTGGGAGCAGATGATCGACTGGATGGCGCTCAGGGGATCAACACTGTGCTTGCCGTCACCGGACAGGAAGCCGTCTGGCGACTTGTGCTCCAGGATCTCGGCTTCACCCGGAAACAGCGGGACGACTTCCTCGTGGGCCCCGCGTACTTTCCGTGGGGCTGGATGGGCAACATCGACGGGCTCGGCGGACCACTGCCCGATTCATGGATCGACAGCCACATCGAGCTCGAACGACGCATTCTCGCGCGCGAGCGATCGCTCGGCATGACGCCGGTGCTTCAGGCATTCACCGGCCACGTCCCCGAGTCGATCAAGCAGGTCTTCCCCGCGGCAAAGATCCACCAGACAGGCAACTGGTCCGCGGGCTTCAGCGGCACGTGGTTCCTCGATCCGCTCGACCCGCTCTTTCAGCGCTTCGGCGACCAGTTCATCAAGCGGCAGACGGAGCTCTACGGCACCGATCATCTCTACGCTGCCGATCCGTTCAACGAGATCGATCCTCCGTATGGACGCAGGCGTACGTGTCCCGCCGTTACGGTACTTCCAACGCGTCCGCGTGGAGCGCGTAACAGCAGTTGCTCGCGACCGTCTACAAGTCCGCGGCACAGACGGGGAACTTCCTCGCCGAGCGGCCGGGGTTCTACGTGAA
>JBKJMP010000525.1:0-8779 GCA_046596395.1 Gemmatimonadaceae bacterium | reverse complement strand
CCGACTTGCTGAAGGACATTGAATTCCTCGACGCCGTTCCACGAGTGGACGTGGAGCAGGCCGTTGTTTCCATCTCGCCGCGTCGCACACCATGAGTGGCCGACTGCTGTTGGTTGTTGCACTGCTTCTCCCGCTCGGCGGCGCCGCTGCCGGCGCGCAGGTGATCGGGCGCGAGCGTCCGCCCCTCGTACGCCCGGGGCGTCGCGCCGAGATCGTGCGCGATGCGCAGCCCCCCGCTCGCCGTCAGGCGCTCGAGGCGCAGATTCGCCGCGGCTTCTGGCGCGTCGTGAAGCAGCGCGTCGGCTTCAACGACGAGCAGATGCTTCGGCTCGAGCGCACCACGCAGCGGTTCGACGAGCGTCGCCGCGCCCTTGGCCAGCAGGAGCGCGCCCAGCGGATCGCCCTCCGCGCCGAGGTGATCGCCGACTCGTCGGCGAATCAGGCGAGTATCGCAGCCGCGCTGGAGCAACTACAGCAGCTCCAACGGCAGCGTGTCGAGCTTCAGGCCGACGAACAGAAGGAGTTGGCCACGTTCATGACCCCATTGCAGCGCGCGAAGTACTTCGCGCTCCAGGAGCAGGTTCGGCGGCGTCTCCAGGAGGCCGCGAATCGGCCAGACGAGGGCGGGCCACCGGACGCACCCTGAGAGGGCGGCGGGGGTCCCATCCGACGCTTCAGGGCGCCCTTCGCGGGCGCCCTGAGTGTTTGTGCCTGGGCATCACGCATCACTAGGTGTTGCAATATTGCCACAGGATATGTGACGTTGCCGCGGCATGGCTTACCACGCGCGGCGCGGCAATTGACCCCCTGCAGGATGGTGAAGAAGGTCACAACAGGTTGACCTGGAACAACTTAGCTGACCTCCGTACACATATGCGTAGGGGTGGTCAGCGGGCTGATCACGAGGAGCGAGACTTGCTTCGGCGGTCGTGAAGTATTTCGCCGCAAACGTCGCAGCCAATGGGCTCCGACGCTTCTCATGATCATCCTCGACGCAGGGGTCCCGCTTGAAACTCTATCTCCGTCGCATGCCAGCCATGCTGGCAGGCGCTGTTCTCGCCATTCTCGCCTCCTCGTGTGGCGAGCAGCCGACGAACCCGAAGACGGACCGGCTTGCCCCCGGCGTGGTGACGCTCAGCGGTGGCGCCCCCGAAGGTTGCACCGATATCGTGAGCTGCACCGGCAAGGCGACCACGTCGGCCATGGTTGGCGAGACGATGAAGGTGTGCAAGGTGTACCCGGCGAATGCGGTGAATCCGCCCGCGGTGACGATCCAGATGACCGTCATTACCTCGAATGTGACGCCCATTGGCATGGGGTCCGGGACTACGACGAGCTACACGCTCCCGGCCAACACCTGCATGTGGCTGTGGCACAACAGTGAGCGCTTCGCGCCCGATCAGGTCACCATCACCGAGATAGTTCCTGCGGGCTACACGTCGACCAGTCAGGTCACGACGATCGTGCGGGATGGCCCGAAGATTTCGGGTGTGGAAGGCCCGTGGAAGATCGTCGATGGCCCAACGGTCCAGAACAGCTCGTCGGCCACGGCAACGATCGGTGGTCCCTTCATCCCCGGCGCGCGGGTCACCTTTACGAACACCCCGATCCCCAATACCGGCGCGCTCGGGAACTTCGTGTGGGACGACCTCAACGCAAACGGCGTTCAGGACTTGGGTGAGCCGGGCATTCCCGGCGTCACCGTCACCCTGAACACTGGCGCCACCGCCACCACCGACGCGAACGGCGCCTACCGCTTCACGGATCTGGCCCCGGGCACGTACACCGTCACGGTCGGCACGCCGGTCGGATACGCCCCGTCGCCCACGGGTGCTGGCACGACCGAGACCGACAACAATGGCAGCGGCACGTCCACCACGCTCGCGAACACGCTAGACAACTCGCTCGACTTCGGCTTCTACAAGCTCGGCGCGATCGGCGATTACGTCTGGAACGACCTGAATGCCAATGGTGTTCAGGAGTCGGGCGAGCCCGGCATTACCGGCGCCACCGTCACGCTCACGATCGGTTCGACGTCCACCAGCACGACCACGGGCATCAGCGGTGCGTACGCGTTCAGTGACCTCGCGCCGGGCACCTACACGGTCACCGTGGCCACGCCGGCGGGCTTCCTCGCCTCTCCGTCGAATGCGGGCGGCAATCCCGCGAACGACAGCAACGGGAGCGGCACCACGGTGGCCGTCGAAGGCACCTCCAACACCACGATCGACTTCGGCTTCTATCAGCTCGGCTCGATCGGCGACTACGTCTGGAACGACGTGGACGGCAACGGTATCCAGGACGTCGAGGAGAGTGGAATCGGGGGCGTGTTCGTGTCGCTGAGCAATGGCGCCACCACGACCACCACGGCCAGCGGCTTCTACTCCTTCCCCAACCTCCCGGCGGGAACGTACACCGTGACCTTCACGTTGCCGCTGGGCTTCGCCGCGTCGCCGTCGAACGTCGGAAGCGACCCGACGGTGGACAGCAATGGGAGCAGCAGTACGGTGACCGTTGCGGGTAGTGCCAACACCACCGTCGACTTCGGGATCTACCAGCCGTTCGGCACCAGTTCCTGCGGCTACACGCAGGGCTACTGGAAGAACCATGAGGAGAAGTGGCCGGCGCCGTACTCCCCGAACGCGCCGTGGATGACCGCAGGTCACCTCACGCCCACCACGTGGGACGGCCTCATGGGCATGAGCGTGAAGAACGGCAACTCCTACATGCAACTCGCGCATCAGTGGATCGCTGCCACGCTGAACCGGACCAGCGGCGCTCCGATGAACGCGACCGTCCTGAACGTGCTGAACCTGTCGCAGGCATGGCTGCTCGCGAACACCCCGGCCAGCGGCCCGGTGCCGAACTTCAAAAACGCGCAGGCAACCGCATGGGCGGTCGTGCTGGACGACTACAACAACGGCAAGCTCGGCACGTTGCACTGCAACTGATCGACACTTGCGCGTGCAGTACCGGCACGGGGAACAGGACGACGGGGCGCCAGGTTTCGCGCCCCGTCGTTCGTTCTGTCCGCCTCACCAAGAGGCACCCACCCTACGCGGGTCGCCCTGCGTTGAGCGGTGTGCTCCGCTACGCTAGATTCCCCCACTCGCCCGGGTGGCGGAATCGGTAGACGCAGAGGACTCAAAATCCTCCAGCACGCGAGTGCTATACGAGTTCGAGTCTCGTCCCGGGTATGTCAGGCACGCTGGCGTTGCACTCTCACGAGTCCTGATGTTGGGCGCCGTTTCGCTTGCGCCCCTCATGGCCAGGGGTAGCTTTCGCGGGCTGCGCCACACTTCACGGAGAGTAGAATCACGCATGGCAAGCTATCGGTATGCGACGCGTCCCTCGGCGGGCGATGCGATCGCGTTTGAGAATGGCGTCATTCGCGTTCCCGACCATCCGGTCATCCCGTTCGTCGAGGGGGACGGCACCGGACCCGACATCTGGCGCGCCTCCGTGCGCGTGTTCGATGCTGCGATCCGCGCCGTGTACGGCGACGCGAAGAAAGTCTCGTGGATGAAGGTGTTCGCTGGCGAGGAAGCACACGCCAAGCACGGTGAGTGGCTGCCCGACGAGACGCTCGAGGCCTTCAAGGAGTTCCGCGTCTCCATCAAGGGGCCCCTGTCCACCCCGGTCGGCGGCGGCATCCGGTCGCTCAACGTCACCCTGCGCCAGGTCCTCGACCTGTACGCCTGCATCCGCCCCGTGCGGTACTTCGAGGGCGTCGGCAATCCCATGAAGGAGCCGGAGAAGCTCGACGTCGTCATCTTCCGCGAGAACACCGAGGACGTGTACGCCGGCATCGAATGGAAGGCGGGCTCGAAGGAAGCCGAAGAGATCGCGGACTTCATCCGCACGAGGTACGGCAAGGAGATTCGCGCGCAGTCGGCCATCGGCATCAAGCCGATGAGCGAGTTCGGCTCCAAGCGCCTCGTGAAGATGGCGATGCAGTACGCCCTCGCCAACGGGCGTCGCTCGCTGACGCTGGTGCACAAGGGCAACATCATGAAGTTCACCGAAGGAGCGTTTCGCGACTGGGGGTACGAGGTCGCCGAGACCGATTTCACCGGCCTGTACTGCGCCGAGGGCGACCTCTCGAAGGGCGGTGGGGCCGCGCGCGCGGACTGTCTGGTGGTGAAGGACCGCATCGCCGACGCGATGTTCCAGCAGCTCCTGCTGCGCCCGGACGAGTACGACGTGCTCGCGACGCCGAACCTCAATGGCGACTACCTCTCGGACGCGGCGGCGGCGCAGGTGGGCGGCCTCGGCTTGGCCCCCGGAGGCAACGTCGGTGACGGCGTGGCGGTCTTCGAGGCCACGCACGGGACGGCGCCGAAGTATGCGAACCTGGACAAGATCAACCCGGGCAGCGTGATCCTCTCGGGCGTGATGATGTTCGAGTACATGGGATGGGCGGACGTCGGCAAGCTGATCGTCCGTGGGCTCGAGAATGCGATCAAGAGCAAGCGTGTCACTTACGATCTCGCGCGCCAGATGCCTGGCGCCACGGAAGTGAGCACGTCGTCGTTCGGCGACGAGATCATCAAGGGCATGGGCGCATAGCCCGTTCCTGACATCAGATACCTCCAACATGACGCTTACGCTCACCGCGGGACTCGCCGATCTTGGTGCAGTCGACGCGTCGCTCCTCGTCGTCGCATTGCCGTCCGGCGGTGCCCTTGACGACGCCCTTCGCGCCGTCGATTCGGCCGTGGGCGGAGCGCTCTCCCGCACCCTGGACCGCCGTGACTTCCGCGGCGGACGGGACGAGACGCTCCACGTGGTGGGGGGAACGACGGGTCCCGCTCGCGTCCTGCTCCTTGGACTCGGCAAGGCCACCGACCGCGTGAGTGCGTTGCGGCGAGCCGGCGCTGTCGCTGCGCGGCAGGCCGGCAAAATGGGCGCAGGGTCAATGGCCTTCTATGCCGGCGCACTCTCCACTCGCGAGGCCGAAGCGCTCACACTGGGAATCACGGCCGGCGCATGGGAGTACACGGACACGAAGACGCTTCCGCCAGAAGAGGAGCGCCGCGCGCCGCTGCGGAGCGCGCGCATTCTCGGCGCCGACGTACAGGTCATTGACCAAGGCATTGCCTCGGGCAGCGCGATCGCCGCGGGACATTCGCTCGCGCGCACGCTCGGGATGATGCCCGGGAACCTGTGCACGCCGGAGACGCTCGCCACCACGGCGCGCGACATCGCGGACCGGCACGGGCTTTCCGTGACGGTCCTCGGACGCGAGGAGATGCGAGAGCTCGGGATGGGGAGCCTGCTCTGCGTGGCGCAGGGAACGCCAGAGGATCCCAAGCTCATTGCGCTCGAGTACAACGGTGGTGCGGCTGGAACAGCGCCGGTTTGTCTCGTGGGCAAGGGGCTGTGCTTCGATTCGGGTGGCATCTCCATCAAGCCCGCACAGGGGATGGAATGGATGAAGTTCGATATGTGCGGTGCAGCCGGTGTCCTCGGCGCGATGGAAGCGATCGCACGCTTGAAGTTGCCCGTGAACGTCGTCGGCCTGGTCGGCTCGACGACGAACATGCCCTCCGGCACGGCGTTCAAGCCCGGCGACATGGTGAAGAGCATGTCGGGGAAGTTCATCGAGATCATCAACACCGATGCCGAAGGCCGTCTCGTGCTCGCGGACGTGCTGACCTATGCGAAGCGGTACAATCCGGCCGCCGTGGTGGATGCAGCAACGCTGACTGGCGCCTGTGTCATCGCGCTGGGGCACGTCGCTACCGGCGTGATGGGCAACCGGCAGGAGTTGGTCCAGGAAGTCCTCGACGCGGGAACACGCGCCGGAGAGCCGGGGTGGCAGTTACCCATGTGGGACGACTATCAGGAGCTCATCAAGTCGGATGTCGCGGACATCCGCAATTCCGGAGGCCGCCCCGCCGGTACGATCACGGCCGCGCTCTTCCTCGCCGAGTTCGCGGGCGACTATCCCTGGGTGCACCTCGATGTCGCGGGAACCGCGTACACGGAGTCGGATCTCGCGACGGTGCCGCGCGGACCCACGGGTGTTCCAGTCGGTACGTTCGTCGAGTTCGTGCGAGGGCGCGCCGGGTGACGTTCCGCCGGTCGCTCTGGATGTCACTCCTCGGCCTCGGCGCGCTTGCCGGGGCCGTTTTTCCCGGCGGGGCCAGCGCACAGGTTCCGCCCGCGCGGCCGGACACGATCAAGATCCCGATTCCCGCGCGGGCGGACTCGATGATCAAGAACGACTCGCTGAACCGGGGCCTGGTCCCGCTTCCGCAGGTCGTGAAGGCCGACACGATCAAGCCGCCGCTCGCACGTGCCGAAGGGCCGCCGGTCATCGAGATCGGAGCGCCGCGCATCTACGATCGGACCGCACTCTTTGCCACCGGTGCCCTCACGATCGCCGACCTCCTGAGCCGTGTACCCGGGCTCACCGAGTTTACCACGGGCTTTCTCGCCGCCCCCGCGCTGATCGCCTCACAGGGTGACTTGCGTCGCGTGCGCCTCTTCCTCGACGGTCTCGAGATGGATCCCATGGATCGCCGTGCGCGCGGCGTCGCGCCCGTCAACGACCTCGCCATTCACTCGCTCGAGGAAGTGCGCATCGAGCGGGGTGCCGACGAAGTCCGCGTGTACGCGCGCAGCTGGCGCGTCGATCGGACCGTACCCTACACACGCGCCGACATCGCCACGGGCGATCAGAACTCCAACCTGTACCGCGCATGGTTCGGCCGGCGCTACGACCATCAGGAAGCGCTTCAGGTCGCAGCGGAGCAGTACAGCACGCAGCCCAATCGGAGCCTGCCGTCTTCGGACGTGTTGAACGTGATGCTGCGGCTCGGCATCACGCGCGGCCCGTGGAGTGCCGACGCATTCCTCCAGCGGTCGCACAAGAACCGCGCGCCGTGGGTTGGGGTGGGCGACGGCGACGAGGCCTCGGAGACCGTGCCCGGCATCGAAACGAACCGGACGACGTGGTACGCACGGCTCGGCAACGGCGATCCCGAGCGCGGGCGCTGGCTGCAGCTCATGGCATCGGCACAGGGATACCGCGGGTCGGCCCGCACGAGTACGAACACGTCCAACCTCAACCCTTCCGAGCAGGACTCGGCGGCCGCGCTCTCGGATTCCGTGGCCTATGAGAGCCAGTACCTCCTCACGGGTGGATGGTCGCGCGGCGCATTCCAGGCGAGTGCTGCCGAGCGACTGCGGGTTGGTGGGAATCGGACGTCGCACGTGGGATCTGCCCGTGCTTCGATGACGACGTCGCGCCTCGTTGCGTCGGCGTTCGCTGAAGGGCGGAGTTATCTCAACCCGGCCCGAGTGGAAGGAACGGTCAAGCTGGCGCCGATCAGTCGCGTCGCGGTCACGGCCTCGGCGTCGCGCACGGGCGATGGGGACTTCGACCGGCTCTTCGTGGAACCGCGGAGCGGCGCGGTTTACGACGTCGGTGGCGGTTTTCTGCCGAACGCGACCGGCTCGTTCACCACGCGCGATACGCTCGAGGTGACCCGCTATCGGCTCGCGGCGCGCACGAACCTGCGAGCGGAGGCGGGGGTGCGCGTCCGAGACCTCTGGCTCACGGGCGGAGTGATGCGACGCGGAGCTACCACGCTGTTGGCGCCAGCGGAGCTCAACAGCCGCTGGGCCGCGCCGGCAACCGTTCGCCCCGAAGGCGAGGCCACGGCGCGGACCATCGGAGCTCGCGGACGGCTCTGGCGCGCGGTTCACGTGGACGCGTGGGGACTGGCCTGGAGCGATTCGATCGGACTCTATCGCCCGAAGTACCAGACGCGCAGCGAACTGTATCTCCAGACGAACCTCCTCAATCGCTTTCCGAAGGGGAATTTCGGGCTCCTCACCTCGCTCGCGCACGAGTACCGGTCCGATTCCCGCTATCCGATTTCCGCGGATTCGACCATTACGGCTTCCGGATACCGCACGATCTCCTTCAAGCTGGAGCTTCGTGTGCAGACGGCGGTTGTTTCGTACCAGTTCCGCAACCTGCTCCAGGAGCGATACGCCCAGATTCCGGGCTTCAACCTGCCGAGACAGACGCAGTTCTATGGCGTGCGATGGGACTTCTGGAATTGACAAATGTCGTTGGTAGAGCGTAACTTACGCCACTTGATATGATACGGAGCATGACGGGGTTCGGCGCGGCCGACGGGGAAGTAGGAAATGGTCGCGTGAGTGTGGAAGTGCGCTCGGTGAATCACCGATACTTCAGCCCGTCGATCAAGCTGCCGGGACTGCTCTCGCGGTGGGAAGGCGAGGTGCGGGAAGCCATGAGGCGCGGCGTCGCACGGGGGCACGTCACCCTGAGCGCACGGTACGATCGCGAGGGCGATGGCACCACATCGCCATTGCCGATCGACAAGGAGCGCTTTGCCTCGTACGTCGCCCAGCTGCGGGAGCTCCAGCAGGAGCACGCCATGTCCGGCGACATTCCCCTCGCGACGGTGCTCGCCCTTCCAGACGTTTTCGCGCAGACGGCGCGCGAGGAGCTTCCGCCCGAGGCCGCGCTGCAACTGGTCGCCATCGTGGGCCGTGCCGTCGAGGCGCTGCTGACCATGCGCGCAACGGAAGGGGCGCGGCTCGTCACGTATCTCGACGAGCGGCTCGCGCTCATCGAGGGCGCACTCGGCCGCGTTGCCATTCGGGCGCCGGAGCGCATCGTCGAGCAGCGCGACCGGCTGCGAAACGCCGTGCGGGAGCTGACCGACGGACTTGCCGTCGATGAAAACCGCCTTGCCCAGGAGATCGCTCTGCTGGCCGACCGCCTCGACGTGCA
>JBKJMP010000507.1:0-7165 GCA_046596395.1 Gemmatimonadaceae bacterium | reverse complement strand
CGCCGTAGTATTTCGCCAGCAGGCGGTGAAATACCGACCCCTCCGGCGATACGGAGGCAAAGAGCGTTGCCGACGACTGGAGCTTGCGATCGTCGGGGGAGCCGAAGATGGCGTTGGCGGTCCGGCCTTCAACAGTGAGGGCCGCCTCGGATATTTCGAGCAGGCGCGGCCCGAGCACCGGATGCGCCAGATACGCTCGGGCCTCGGCTTGGCTTCCGATAGCGTACTGCTTCGACTTCGCGCTCGAGCCGAGTCCGCCTACCTGTGGAAACACGTACCACATCCAGTGCGAGCTCTTTTGGCCGCTCCGCATCTCGGCAAGGGCCTGCTCGTAGACGCCCTGCTGGGCGTCCACAAAGCGGATCAGGTCGAAGGGACGATCCACTGGTGCCTGGGTTGAGGAAGATGACGGACGCGGCGATATGGGGGTCCACGGTGTCACTTGGCCTTGCCGCCCGGTCGCCCAACGCGAGATTGGGACCAGACTGAGGCGCCCGGGGTACCCGGTTATCGAAGGCCCACCCCCGCCGGGAAACACTCACCTTCTGTCGTGGGGCCGAGCGATGGAAAGGGAGGATTGATGGCCCGCATATCGAAGCGGTTGAGGAGGTCGCTGGCGCTGGCGCTGGTCGCCATCGCGCCGGCGCTCGCGGCGCAGACGCCTGTCGCGACGCTCGTTGGACTGGTGCGTGATTCCGGGGGGCGCCCCATCAGCGGGGTCGAAGTATGGGTGCGGGGATCCGACCTGTACGCCCTCACCAACGACGCGGGCGGCTTTCGCCTCGCGAGTGTGCCGGTCGGCGCCGTGAAGGTGAGCGTCCGGCGGCTCGGCTATGAGCCCACCGTGATCGACCTCCAACTCCGCAGTGGGCGCATCGACTCGCTCGTCGTCGGCCTCACGACGATGGCGGCGTCGCTGGCAGGGGTCACCGTGGAAGAGGAGGCCATGACGCGCTCGAAGCGACTCCTCTCTGGATTCTGGGAGCGCCGGGCGCGCGGGTTCGGTCACTACTACACGCGCGAAGAGATCGAAAAGAAGGAGCCGCACGACTTCACGGACATCGTGCGGACGACCGCCGGTGTCTCGATCGTGTATTCGAATGGGCGGAAGACGATTCGCTTCTCGCGCTCGCCCGGGATTCGTGGCGAGTGTCCGCCGCAGTACTGGGTGGACGGGATGCGCCTGGAGGGCGCGACGCCGGATGAATTTCGGCCGGGTGACGTCGAGGCGGTCGAATTGTACTCGGGGATCTCGACGATTCCGCCGCAGTTCGCGCCGCGCGTGATGAACGTTCGCAACCAGACGTGTGGAGCAATCGTTATTTGGACCAGGCTGCCGGGAACCTGACAGGCCACTCAAAGACCCGGCTTTTAGACGAAGAGTCAGGGGTGTAGAGTGAGGAGCTTGGGGTCGTTGAGTTCATGGCCGGGTTTGGAGTTCGGAGGAAGAACCGTGTACTCCAGACCCGGCTTTACACGCCTAACACACGACCCCTCACTCTCCACACCAGACCCGTCTTTTTGCATCGACCTCACTCTCCACCCCAGACCCGTCTTTTGTATCGGCCTGCTCTTGCCCCGCGCGAGCGCAGGTCCTTCGTTTTTTGCGGACCTCCTCCAACCACGCCATGCGCCGATTCGCCCTCCTCGCAGCACTCCTCGCACCGCCCCTCGCGGCGCAGCAGCCGCCTCGCCCCGCCGACCTGATCGTCACGAACGCGCGCATTTATACGGTTGACGAGTCGAGGCCCGTCGTCTCCGCAATGGCCATCCGCGACGGCAAGATTGCCTTCGCCGGATCGGTGCGCGAAGCGATGGCACTCGAGGGCACGCAAACGCGCATCCTCGACCTCGGCGGCCGCACCGTCATCCCGGGCATGGTGGACGCGCACGCTCACCTGCTCGGGCTCGGCGAGGCGCTGCGCCGCGTGAACCTCGTCGGCACGCGGTCGTACGGCGAGGTCATCGCGCGCGTGGTGGAGCGGGCGAAGGACGTCCCTGCCGGGACGTGGATCCAGGGACGCGGATGGGACCAGAACGACTGGAGCGACACACGCTTCCCGTCGCACGAGGCGCTCTCGCGCGCCGTGCCGAATCATCCCGTTGCGCTTACGCGCGTGGACGGCCACGCCGTGCTCGCGAACGAGGCCGCGCTGCGCGCCGCACGGGTGACGTCGGCGTCCAAGGACCCGAACGGCGGCAAGATCGAGCGCACCACCTCGGGCGCACCGACCGGCGTCTTCATCGACAACGCGACCGCGCTCGTGGAGTCGGCAATTCCCGAGGCGTCGAAGGACGAGAAGCGACAGGAGATTCGCGCCGCGATTCGTGAAGCACATCGCTACGGACTCACGGGCCTGCACGACGCCGGCGAATCGCGCAGCACGATCGACCTGCTCGAGGAGATGGCGAAGGCCGGCGAGATCCCCTTCCGCCTCTACGTCATGATCGGCGACGACTCCGCGGCGATCAATCATTACCTCGCGCGCGGCCCGCAAAGTGGGCTGTACGACAACCGCCTCTGGATCCGCTCTTTCAAGCTCTACGCGGACGGCGCACTCGGCTCTCGTGGCGCGGCGCTGCTCGAGCCCTACAGCGACGACCCCAACAACACCGGGCTGCTGCTCTCGGCGCCCGCGCACATCCAGTCGGTTGCAGCACGCGCGCTGCGCGCCGGCTTCCAGGTGAACGCCCACGCCATCGGCGACCGGGGCAATCGCGTCGTGCTCGATGCGTTCGACGCCGCGCTCAGGACCGCGCCGACCGTCGATCACCGCTTCCGTGTCGAGCACGCGCAGGTCATCCATCACGAGGACATTCCCCGCTTCGCGCAGCTCGGTGTCATTCCATCGATGCAGGCAGTCCACCAGACGAGCGACATGTACTGGGCGGGCACGCGGCTCGGGCAGGGCCGGCTCTACGGCGCATACGCGTGGCGCTCGCTGCTCGCCACGGGCATCGTCATCCCGAACGGCAGCGATTTCCCCGTCGAGGCCGTGAATCCGCTGCTGAGCTTCCACAGTTCCGTGTCGCGGCAAGACGCGGAGAACTATCCGACCGGCGGTTGGCTGCCCGAGCAACGGATGACGCGTGACGAAGCGCTCAAGAGCATGACGATATGGCCCGCCTTCGCCGCATTCCAGGAATCCGTCATGGGCTCGCTCACCGCGGGCAAGCTCGCCGACTTTGTGATCCTCGACCGCGACATCATGACGGTGGCCGACCGCGACCTGCTCGGCACCACGGTGATTGCGACCTATATTGCGGGCAAGCCGGTGTACGAGAGGGGAGCACAGCCTTAGCGCGGGGGATGCATGGTACTCGATCCGCTCGTCACGAACGCCCGGTCGCGCGCGCGGCCGGTGTCGAATCGCTACCACTGGCTCACCCCCGAGCGGCAGACGCAGATTCGCGGGGTGTTGCTCGGCATCACCCTGTTCCTCGGGCTCGTGGTGTGGGTGTGGCACTCGCTCGCGGCTGCGCGTCCGGAGCCGAGCGAGTTCCACGGCAAGCTGCGCATCCTCGGGATCATGACGTGGCTGTATGCGCTGATCCAGCTGCTCGACATCCGCTTCTGGCACAGCGCCGTCGCGCTCAAGCGCCGCGCGAGCATGGGCATACCGGAGAGCCTCATCGCATGGCTGTTCGGGCAGATGCTCGCCTGGTTCGGTATCATTTACTACGGCTTCACCGAAAATCCGCGGTGGGCCATTGCCGGCCTGGCTGGCCTGTTGCTGACCTTCGTGATTTTCCCCGTCCGCGGCGATGACTGACGCGGGCGTCGGGCTTCCACGTAACCCGGGCGCGGGCTAGCATTCGCGCCTACACCCCTCACCGATACACATGATCAGCCCGTCCTCCCTCAGCTTTCTCAAGCGCCTGCTCGATACCCCTGCTCCGTCGGGGTACGAGACGGCCGCCGCGCGCACCTGGCGGGCAGAAGCCGAGACCTTCGCCTCGAAGGTGACGGTGGACGTCGCCGGCAACAGCATTGCCGAGGTGAACTCCGGCGGCTCGCCGACGATCATGCTGGACGGGCACATCGACGAGATCGGCGTGATCGTGCAGTACATCGACGACGATGGCTTCATCTACATCGCGCCGATCGGCGGCTGGGATCCGCAGGTGCTCGTGGGCCAGCGCATTCGCTTCCTCGGCGAGGAGGGCGACGTCATCGGCGTGGTGGGCAAGAAGCCCATCCACCTGATGAAGGCCGACGACCGCGATCACGCGAGCAAGTTCGCCGACTTGTGGGTCGATATCGGTGCCCTGAAGCGCGATGACGCCGAGCGTCGCCTCAGCATCGGTGACCCGGGCGTGGTCGATTCGCGGACGATCGACTTCCCGAACGACCGGATCGTCTCCCGCTCCATCGACGACCGCATCGGCGCGTTCATCGTGCTCGAGGCGCTGCGCCGGTACAACGAGAATCCTGGCGTCGCGCGGGTCGTCGCGGCGGCCACCACGCAGGAGGAGATCGCGTGGCACGGCGGCGGTGCACTCGTCTGCGCGCACTCTATCAATCCGCAGGTCGCGCTCGTGGTGGACGTCACCTTTGCGACCGATCATCCGAACATCGACAAGAAGGAGATCGGCGAGCACAAGATGGGTGGCGGGCCGATCATCAGCCGCGGCGCGCTCATCTCGCCCGTGGTACACCGGATGCTGCGCGAGACGGCGAAGAAGCACGAGATCGCCCACGCCGTCCATGCCGTCGGTCGCGACACGTCCACCAATGCCGACGCGATCCACATCGCGCGTGAAGGCGTGGCGACGGGGCTCGTGTCGATCCCGAACCGCTACATGCACTCCCCGAACGAGATGGTGTCGCTCATCGACGTGGACAACGCAGCCACGCTGATCGCGGAGTTCTGCCGGACGATCACCCCCGACACGGACTTCACGGCGCGTTAACGGGGCGCACGCTGGTGGTGGCGCGCCTCGTGACCCGGCCGAGCGCGCCGGTCGCCGCGGCTCGGACGTCCGGATCCTTGTCGGACTGCAACGCCCGCAACAGTTCAAGCCCCGCGGGCGATCCCGTCTCCGCCAGCGCATGCGTTGCCGCCACACGAATGGCCGTCGGCTTCTTCTTGAACATCGACCGGTCCGGACCCGCGCTCTGCAGGAGCCGCCCGATCGCCTCGGCCGACGCGATCTTCCCGAGCGCGGCGAGCATCGCAACGTGAGCGCCCTCGTCCTTCTCCGCATCGAGCGCGCGGAGGAGTGCAGCCATTGCGCGATCGTCCTTGCGGCTCGCCATGGCTCCCGCGGCGTCGATGCGCATCTGGGGATTCGTGCTCTTCAGCCCTTCCTCGATCGCGTGGAGCGCCCGGGTGGTCCCGAGACGCATGAGCGAGCGGACAGCCGTGCGACGCACGCGCTCGTCCTCGTGATTCAGGAGGTCCGTGAGCGGCGCCTCGGCCTCGCGCACCCCCAGCTCGCCGAGCAGTTCCGCGGCGTTGCGCGCCACGAACCATTGCCCGTCGCGGAGCATGTGGAGCAACTGGGGCACGCCGGCCTTCAAGTGGCGCAGCAACTCGATGTAGAGGTGCCGGTCGCGCTGGTGCGACATGGCGCCGAGCTGCTCGATGAGCGCGTCGGCGCCGTTCTCTCCCGCCCGCGTGAGCGCGGCCACGTAGTCGGCGCGATCGTCTGGATAGTTGCCGATCTGCGCCGCGAGCACGCGGAGCACGTCCGACTTGGACAGCCGGTGGAGCGTCATCGCGAACGCGCGCTTCGCCTCGAAGTCCTCCATCTGCGCCTCGCGGCGCACCATGTGCGCGAGGATGCGCGCGACCGGCGGTGACTTGCCATTGTGCGCCGCATCCTCGACGTACACGGCGAGGTCGGAAAGGATGAGTGTGACGTTGCCGCCATCGCTCACCTTGTCGAGCTCCGCGAGCAGCGCGTCCACGCCGCTCACCGGCTTTCGGGGCGCGGAGAACTGTGCGAACAGTCCGTGCTCGTTGCCGCGCGGCGGCGTGAAGGCGTTGATCGACTGGGTGGACCGCGGCGTGGCATTCGCGCGCGCCTCGGCCAGCGGATCCTCGAAGATGTCGCCGAGTTCGATGTTGGGAAGCGGGATCGCGACGGTCTCGCGCGGTGTCTGTGATCCGGCCTGGCGGGGCCGCGCGGCGAACCGAACCGTGCGCACGCCGATCTCGCGGCGCTTCTCGTCGGCGGCGGCGCCGCCGTCGCCGACCACAGGCATCGAAGCGATGATGCCCGCCACGCCGAAGAGGTCAGCCGGCACCGCGCCGGCGTCGATCGAGATCATCGCGAGGCCGTGCAGGTCCATCTGGCGCGAGAGGTCTGCCACGCCCGTGAGCGATGCGGGGACGACGACCCCGTCCGCGCGCAGCCCGTCGTCGTGCGCGGCGAGGTTCGTCGTCGCCCCCTTGGCAGCTTCCGCGAGGGAATCGAGCACCGACTGCTGCTCGTATGCGCTCCCGGGCTCGTGCAGCAACAGCCACACGAGGTTGGAGAAATGCCGGGCGACGACCAGCGGTGGATCCATCATGCGTCAAACATTCAAGTGATGTCCGCCGGAAGCAACACGACCGCGCAACTCCCTATCGGATTCCCGTCCTCGGTGCGGCGCCGCGCGCGATCCGGCCGCGGGCAAATGCCGCCGCTTCCCGCACTTCGAGGTCCTTGTCGGCCTGGAGGGCACGCAGGGCGTCGGAGGCCTCGAGCGAGCGCGCTTCCGAGAGGCCATGCACGGCGGCGACGCGGAAACCCGTCGTCTTTTTCTTGAAGAGGCCGCGCTCCGGCTCGCTCGCCTGCACAAGCCGCTGCACCGCGTCCGGCGTTCCGAGCTTGCCGAGCGCCAGCATGAACGCGGCCTGGACGTCCTCGTCGCGCTCGGCGTCGAGGGCCTTGAGGAGAATGATGGCCGACGCGCGGAAGTCCTTCCGTGTGACGAGCGCCGCAGCCGCCTCCATGCGCATCTGCGGCGCGCTGTCCACCAGCGCCTTCTCGATCGCCTGCATCGCGCCCGTCGTGCCCAGGCGCATGAGTGCGCCCGTCGCCGCGCGGCGCACGCGATCGTCCTCGTGCTGGAGCAGCAACGTCATCGGATCTTCGGCGGCGACCACCTGCATCTCGCCGCGCAGCTCGTCCGCATAGCGCGCGGCCTACCAGCCCAGATCAGACAGAATATGCA
>JBKJMP010000427.1:0-4252 GCA_046596395.1 Gemmatimonadaceae bacterium | reverse complement strand
CGAACATCGTCGTCGAGCCACCGCCGTCGACGTTGAGTGCCTCGGTCGCCCCGAGGCGGGTCATGAGCGCAGTCAGTAGCGCGACCGCTCGTCTCGCGCCGGAATGCGTGTGCGGCGAATCGATGATCATTGTGGGAATATGAGGTGGTGTCCGTCGCCGCTGCCCGAGTGGTTCGGTAGCGAACGTCAGCGACGTGCGGAGCCGCGTTCCATCTCCCTGACAAGCGCCGGAAAGTCCTGGACCACCATGATCCGAGTCGCGGGATTCTGGCGCACCATCGCGAACGACCGCCCGTCCGGGGAGACGTCATAGTTGCAATGCGGAGACGAGGTGACGATGTCGGACACCCAAGGCGGTGGACGTCTCATACGCGCCTTTCTGGTGTGAGACGGACTTTAGCCGTAACGTGATGTCCGTGGACGACATCCTGACCCGCCTGCGATCCGAACTCGCGGGCCGCTACACCGTCGAGCACGAGCTTGGCCGTGGCGGCATGGCGGTAGTGTACCTGGCGCAGGACGAGCGACACAGCCGGCGCGTGGCCCTCAAGGTCTTGCGGCCGGATAGCGGCAGCGCGGATGCGGCAGAGCGTTTCCTGCACGAGATCCGCACCATCGCGCAGCTCCATCACCCGCACATCCTCCCTCTGCACGATTCGGGTGTCGCCGGGGGACACTTCTTCTACGTGATGCCCTACGTCGACGGGGAGTCGCTGCGCCAGCGACTCGAGCGCACCGGACCACTCCCGGTGGACGAGGCGGTACAACTCGCGCGCGAGGTAGCAGACGCACTCGCGTTCGCGCACGAGCGGGGCGTCATTCATCGCGACATCAAGCCAGAGAACATCCTCATCGCATCGGGTCACGCGGCCGTGGCGGACTTCGGCATCGCACGGGCCATGAACGCCGCTGGGTTGCGGATTACGGACGTGGGGATGGCGGTGGGCACGCCGACCTACATGAGTCCCGAGCAAGCCACGGCGGCCGACACACTCGACGGTCGCGCGGATCAGTACTCCCTCGGGTGCGTTGTGTACGAGATGCTCGCCGGAACGCCGCCTTTCACGGGCCCATCATCACGGGCCGTGATGGCCCGGCACACCCTGGACCCCGTGCCGCCGCTGCGCACGGTACGGCCGGATCTTCCGCCCACCCTCGAGCCGGCGATCGTGCGGGCGCTGGCCAAGCTCCCGGCGGATCGCTGGCCGACGACGCGGGAGTTCGCCGCCGCGCTGGACGCCAGTGTGCGAACGCCGACCGGGACGCACGTTGGCAGCACCAGCGTCTCACGAAAGTGGGTGCGCGCAGCGCTCATCGTGACGGTTCTCGTCGGAACGTCAGGCCTGGCATGGAAGCTCGGAGGCGGCCGGACAGCAGCAGATTCCGCGGAGATTCCTTCGGTGGGCGTCGTGCCGTTCGCGTTCTCCGGCGACACCAACTACGCCTATCTCGCGGAAGGGCTGAGCGAGAATCTGACCAACGGCCTCTTTCGCGTCGGGGGCATACGGACGGCGGCGAGCAGCCGCATGACGAGGTGCCGCGGCCCCGAAGTCGATCCGCAACGCTGCGGGCAAGGCCTCGGCTTGACGATGGTGATTACCGCCCGTGTCCACGTGGCGAACAACCGCATCCGCGTCTCACCGCAGATCATTCGGGTGGCCGACGGATCGCTGGTGTGGTCGGGCGAAAACCTGGATGGTGAGGCGCAGTCGAATGGCCGCACGCTGGACCTCTTCACCATCCAGGACCAGATGAATGCAAAGATCGCCGGTGCAATCCTTCCGCGGCTCACTGCCGCGCAGCGGGCCGTCGCGGCCATCGGCGCTCGAACGAAGGACGCGGAGGCGTGGAGGATGTATCGGGAGGCGCGACGCCTGACGGCATTGGGTGGCGAAGCGAACGTGACGCGAGCCAAGGGGCTGCTCGATTCCGCGATCGCTCGAGACTCCTCCTTTTCGGATGCCTGGTCGGCACTCGTTACCGCCCTCGACAACGTCGCGCACTTCAGCAGCCGGAGTCCGCATGAATTCCGCGTCGAGATGCGGCGTGCCTACAACCGTGCCGTGGATCTCGATCCGGCCAGCGGATATGCGCGCGCGCAGCGCGGCATGTATCGAATCCTGGATGACTGGGACTGGACTGCTGGCCTCGCCGACGTGAACAAGGGGCGCGAACTGGAGCCGGGATCGCTGGACGTCGAGTCCATTTACCAAGGCGTGCTCGCCTGGCTCGACATGGGTGACTCCGTACTCACACTCGCGCGCAAGGCACACGATCCGTCGAACATAGACTCGTGGGCCAATTTGGTATTGGCATTCGTCTCCGTGCGGCAGTGGGACAGCGTGGTGGTTGCCGCGGAGCGCGTGGATGCGATGGACTCCTCCTACGTATGGAACGACCTGTCTCTTGCCGACGCGTACCTCGAGACGAATCGCCCGGCGGATGCCGCCCGCGCGATTCAGCGATTCGTGCGGCGCGTTGCCTACCAATCCGACGCGATTGGCATCGCGGCTGCCCACTTCAGGCGGGCCGGCGATCGTCGCGGCCTGCTCCTCATGCGCGAGCGACTCGACTCAGTGCGACGCACGACGATCTGGAGCGTCAACTCCGCCGAAGCGATCGTTCGACTGGGACTCGGCGACCGCGAAGGCGCTCTTGCCTACCTCGACACCGCGATCCGCGAACACGAATACCTCGTGCCAGTAATGCTATCGTGGACCTTGGATCCTCTTCGGGACGATCCGCGCTTCATCGCCGCGAAACAGAGAGTTTGGGGCGGGCGGTCGCTCCCCAGATACTACAACACGATTCGCTGATCAGAAATTCAGTTGCAGCCCCAGCCGGGCCGACATCGGCGGCTGAAAAAGCAGCGATTGGCTATAACTTGCATTTGGCTCGATGGGCACGCCGGATGCGTCGATCACGCGATAGCGTTGCTGTTTCGTTCGCACGGTCGTCTGCGGGTTTCCGATGTGAAACAGATCGAGATGCAGCCTGCCGTCCGAGACGTTCTGCGGCAGCCAACGCATGAGATGCGATAGCCTGAGGTTGATGTCCCAGGCTGCCGGTGTGCCACCCGCGGTGCCGCGCGGCACGACGAACGTCGGGTAGCCGAAGACGGAACCGCGTCTCCTCGGCGAGGAATACGCGGCTCATGCCGCCGGGCGTCAGCTCGCGCTCGATCGTTGGCTCGATCCGAGCGAACCAACGACGGCCAGCCTGGGTGGATAATCTGGAGTCCGGATGGGCAGCGCATCGCGCGCAGTGGGCGGGTGAATGATACCCTCTTCATCGTGTGGCATTCGCCGATGGGAGCCGGCCCCCCGATCGTATCGCCACGATACCGCGGGACGCCTTCCCTGCGTTCTGGGCGCCTGATGGGTCGGAGCTGATTGCTGTCGTCTCCGGAGGAGCCTCCATCCTCGCGATCTCCGTGAAGACGGGTGCCGACGCGAACCGTTCAGAGACTCGCGCGCATTCGTTGGCCGACCCTCTCACCTGATGGCAAATGGCTCGCCTACGGGGCGACAGTGGAAGGTGCAGCGACCGGCGACGTGTACGTGCAGCCATGGCCCGCACTCGATCGCAAATGGAAGATATCGACCGATGGGGGCGGCTCCCCTGCCTGGACCAAGGGCGGGCGCGAATTGTTGTTCACCGTTCGGCGTGGCCGTGACAGCATCGGAGTTCCGTTCGACGACATGATGTCCGTCGACGTCGGCGTCGGCCCGGAATTCACTTCCGGAACACCGCGCAAGCTGTTCACGGCTCCGTCGTTGACGGCTACTCCAGTCAGGAAGTGGGATGTGACACCAGACGGGTCGCGCATCATTGGAAGTACGCTTCGACCGGTGCACGCGCCCGCTGGGGACATTCACGTGCTCGTGAACTGGATGGCTGCGTTTCCCGACCTGTCGCGTCGCGCAGCGCGCTAGCGCGCGACGGATACACTTCTCATCACGGCACGCTAGCTTTTAGGCATGACCGTCGACCCGCCCCGAGTCATTCGCGAATCGATTTCCGTTCAACAGGTAAAGGAAATCGCGCAACGGCGCTTCGGTGACATGGCGAAGGCATGCGTCGACATCCACCGGCGCGTGATGGCGATCGGCGGTGAGCTGCACTCGGACGAGGAGGCCGTCCTCCTCCAGGATGGATCGCGACAGGCTGACGTGTGGGGAATCAATATCTATCCCGACGAAAGGGACGACGCGTGGATCGAGTTCGATTCGATGATCAACGTGCGTCCGGG